>NZ_JADOVD010000043.1:0-1013 GCF_015752245.1 Flavobacterium sp. CG_9.10 | reverse complement strand
GGTGCAGGCTACTTGGCTCAAGCCTCTCCAAAATCGTACACAGGTCTTACCGCCGGTACGTACACTTGGATTGTTAAAGATGCCAACGGATGTATAATAGAAGGTTCCGAAACTATTGCACAACCAACTATTTTGGTAGTAGTAGATACTCAGTGCGATGTGAAATGTAATGGAGGAAACGATGGTCATGTAACGCTAGCATTCAGCGGTGGAACCGGTCCTTATATGGTGAACTTCAATGGCGCTGGTTTCTTGGCACAAACTTCTCCAATCGCTTATACAGATCTTACCGCCGGTACGTACTCTTGGGTAGTTAAAGATGCCAACGGATGTATACAATCAGGTTCAAAAGTGATTCGACAACCTAGTGCAGTTGTTGTGACAGATGCCCATACTGATGTGAAATGTAACGGAGGAACTGATGGTTCCGTAACCGTAACATTCAGCGGTGGAGTAAGCGGTTATATGGTGAACTTCAATGGCGCAGGATTCGTAGCTCAAACCTCTCCAAAAGTGTATACAGGTCTTGCAGCCGGTACATATACTTGGATAGTTCAAGATGCGTATGGATGTGAACAATCTGGTTCTGAAACTATTGCACAACCAAGTATCTTGGTAGCAACAGATGCTCATACTGATGTGAAATGTAACGGAGGAACTGATGGTTCCGTAACCGTAACATTCTCAGGTGGAACAGCTCCTTATATGGTGAACTTCAATGGCGCAGGCTACTTGGCTCAAACTTCTCCAAAAGCGTACACAGGTCTTACCGCCGGTACGTATACTTGGATTGTAAAAGATGCCAACGGATGTACTATGCAAGGTTCAGAAACTATTGCACAACCAACTATTTTGGTAGCAACAGATGCCCATTCTGATGTGAAATGTAACGGAGGAACTGATGGTTCCGTAACCGTGACATTCAGCGGAGGAACAAGTCCTTATATGGTGAACTTCAACGGTGCAGGCTACTTGGCTCAAACCTCTCCAAAATCGTACACAGGTCTTACCGC
>NZ_JADOVD010000042.1:0-1018 GCF_015752245.1 Flavobacterium sp. CG_9.10 | reverse complement strand
CCTTTCTTTAATCTGAACTCGTTTCAGATTCTTTAAAAACCCCGTTCTAACGAACGGGGTTTTTTGTTTTATATCTTGTTTGGAATTTCCAAAAAACCCTATTCGTGTATTTGAATAGGGGTTTTTTGTTTGCAAAAAAGTCAAAGGTTTTGCCAATTCAAACCCCAGTACGCATTATTTTTTTTGCAATTGAAGGAGCTGTGGTTGTTTTTAGATTTTGTAAGTGTCTATAGGACCATCTCAGGTTCGCTTTTCCTTAAATCAGAGCCTGAAAAAGGAAATTTGATCTAAATAAGCCCTTTTTTTTAAGTTAAAATGGTGTTGATGGATTCGTTTCGGTAGCAATAATGCCAATACAAAGTGGAATTCTGTCGCTTGCTGATGGCGTGTAAGGACCTAAGAAGCTCCTTATGCGAAGCCTGGACTGGTTTTGCACTACCTCTTCTACTATTAAAATTTCGTGAGTTCGGACTTTTTTGGTACTGTCAATTGGGGTTGAAACAAGATTATAATTACTGCAATCAAAATAAACGGAGTTTAATGCTTCGGCTTTGTGTCTTTATTATGGAGTCGGAGACAGAACTGTGACGATGTAATGTTAAAATACGAATCTAACTGAAATAAAATGGAGTATCTGTAAGAAGGCGGTAGTATTGGTTGAGACTTTTTTCTTACTGTATTAAGTCAGGGCACGGCTGTTAGTAGTTTTATATACTTAGTAAGTTAGCTATTGAAAGGATTGTAAGGAGAGTTTATTTAAGGTTGTCATAGCTGCGGAAGTCCTACTTAAGAAAAATTTTTACAGAACCACAGTAAGGATCCTTATAAAGTCCATGAAAAAGTAGTCGATTTTGTCTCTTTTGGCTTTGTAAATCTCAAAACAGTAAAAAAATGTTCGCATTCAAAAAGCGTACTTTCAGCACTTTAAAGCAAACATTAAGAAAACATCAAAAAAAAGGTTTAAAAAAGCTTGAATAACGCAATAAAGAGTGTAGTTTTGCACCCGCAACAGCGAATA
>NZ_JADOVD010000041.1:0-1089 GCF_015752245.1 Flavobacterium sp. CG_9.10 | reverse complement strand
TACACTCTTTATTGCGTTATTCAAGCTTTTTTAAACCTTTTTTTTGATGTTTTCTTAATGTTTGCTTTAAATCGCTGAAAACGTGAATTTTGAAACTAAAGTTTTTTGCATTGGATTAGTTTCAAATGTTGGAAACTCTTTGAATTAGCTGTTTCATCCTTACTATAACTGTGCGACTCATAGTTTTCTTTATTCTTCTTTACTTATTCAATCTTAGTCGAGACCTGGATTTATGACTAGTTTTTTACTGAATCATTCCTGTTCTGGTACCCAAAGACAATATTTAAAAAAGTTAATAAATACTGGATTTAGCAAATGCCAAAGGGTCCGAGTCAGGAATATCCCTGAATAACCAGTAAAAACAAAGCTTAATGGAATTCATAAGGAATTACCAGGACCATTTTACAAAAAAAACAACTCCCAGTACAATAATTGTCCCTTTTTAATAATGAGAAAAGAAAGTCGTGAATTAATATAACCCGAGCAAAACACAATAAAACACACTTCGTCCAAAAAAATATCCCAACGGGCATCCAGCCAAACAATTACTCACTAGAAGTCGGTTTCTACTATACAAAAGTCAAAATAAATGGAGCCAGAGTCAAAAAGAAAGACCTACAATAGTATTGGAAGAATATCCAGAAATCAAAACAAGTCTATTTATTAGGTCAAAAATTACGTAATATCTACAACAACATTACAGATAAAGCAATTGCTATTACAAAATTAACACACTGGTATATTGATGTGGAGAACTTAGGCATTAAAAGTTTCAATGCCATTACGAACACTATAAAAATCAATTATGAATCCATTTTGAACCATTTTGAAAGAAGAAGTACAAACGCAAAAAAAAGCGTTTAAAAATCAATTCAGGGGAGTCAGAAAAGTCGATTTCTTGCTATTTCGTTTACTAAATTATTTGCTTAGTGCCCGAATTTTGGGATTGATCCCAAAAACCCCTATTCAAATACATGAAATTCCAAACTAGTTATAAAAACAAAAAACCCCGTTGGTTAGAACGGGGTTTTTAAAGAATCTGAAACGAGTTCAGATTAAAGAAAGGCGACGACATACTCTCCCACATAA
>NZ_JADOVD010000040.1:0-1336 GCF_015752245.1 Flavobacterium sp. CG_9.10 | reverse complement strand
CAATACTGTCCTAAATAAATTTCAAGTATAATAAAATTTGCAATTTCATTGGCTTGAGACTGAAAAACAATAGTTTTTTAGAATAGAACCCCTTGTATACTATCAGGAATTTTTTCATGATGATCTTCAAAGGGCTTGTCGAGCCAAAGTTGAAGGTTAATTTTCACAAAAATATTAAGTCTTATAAATGCTACCAAATTCGATAAATGCCAATTGTATAGCGCCATTGCCTTGAGCGCTTTTAGTACAAGAATTGTAATTAGTGCTGTCCATATTTGTATCATTACTGCATTTTCACTTGTTCCAATGAATGATTTTATGTGTAGAAGTTGTTTTATTTCTCTAAAAAATATTTCTATTTGCCAGCGGCTTTTATAGAGTTCGCTAATTGTGTTTGGACTCCATTTAGTATGATTTGTTATCAGTTCAATAGTTTGTTTGTTTAGATCATCCCAAACAACAACTCGTCTTAATTTGTGTGGATATTTTTTTAATGATGCTTCATTTTTAAGCTCAATTATTTCATCTTTTAAAATATGTGAATGTCTATTCTCTGGCAGTTCGTTTTCTTTTAAGGTAGTAAATTGCAGATTTTCTTTGTGTCTAATAACGAAATAAACCTCTTTGCTGTCCCAAACATTTAAAAGCGAAAAATCATTATAAAAACGGTCTGCAACAATCACACTCCCTTTGAGCAATGGGATCTCGTAAGCTCCCTTATTATCAGCAGTTTTTCCATTTGTAATGTTTACGTAAGCGGGTAAATGACCATCATAATCAAGCAAAGTATGCATTTTTACGGCTCCTTTTGCCGTTTTGTATTTGGCCCAATCAAACAAACTTAAACACAAACTTATGGTCGTGGAATCTAAAAGAAAAATTTTACTCTTTATTTTAAACTTTACCTGTTTGAATCGAGCTTGCTGTCCTAAACTATCGAGCAATTGAAAATAGTAATCTTTGAAAAGTGTGTAATCGCGTTTTTTATTCTGATAACTAATCGTAGATTTTGAAGGTGCTCTTTGAACTCCTAGATGATTCAAGTTACCTGTTGCCGAACGAAGTCCGTTACTTATATCACGTACCGATTGACTTTTTGCAAACTGGCAAAACAACATAGATACAAGATGTGACCAACTACTAAATCCTTTTTGATGTTTGTCGCTTTGCTTTTCAACAACAAGTTTATTGAATTTTGAACGATCTAGTTTACTAATGATTTGAGAAAACAGTGTTACATTTGTCATCGAGAATGGCTTTTGTTTTTTGGTCACCTCAAAGGTAAACTTTGAGTTAAAAACTAGCCATTCTTTTTTAATCGTTTAGGACGCTATTG
>NZ_JADOVD010000039.1:0-1414 GCF_015752245.1 Flavobacterium sp. CG_9.10 | reverse complement strand
AATAAAAATCCCATTGCCGTTTAATAACTCCGTAGGGATGCTCCACAATGGCTTGTCGCCTGCGATAGATTTCATAGTTATTCTCGATTCGAACTTTGTTTTCGTAAATTAAGTCGGCATATTGGGAGCGTTCTATGAGTCTTCCTTTAACATTTTTAGTGCATTTCTTAAAGAGTTCGCAATTCAAACAGGCACTAGTTTTATAATGCTTCATTTGGGTTATTGATTTCCCGTTTTTTTTGGAATACCAATTCCCATTAGTGGTTAGGATTTCATTAGCGGGACACGTATAAGAATCAGTGTCTTTATTGTATTTAAAATGTTCTACATCAAAAGCAGTATCGGGTGCATGTGCGGCAACCCCTGGAATGGCAACCAAGACAGCAACGCCTAGTTTATTAGCATACTCAAACTCGCTTCCGGTGTGGTATCCTTTGTCATAAATGGCGGTAAAATTGTTATGTCCCAAAATGACTTTACTACGGCGCAGCATGCCTCCCATAGCTTTAGAATCATTTTCATTAGTGACCTTAAAATCAATTGGGATATTGTGCAAAGCATCTACTGTTGTTTGTACAGTATAGGCTACTTCAGAGATGTTATTTCGAGTCATTATTTGGCGACTATCGGGATCTGAAGTAGAGATTTGGGTAATACCGGTTGTCTCAATTGTATTCTTGTATTGAATGTATTTTTGTTTTTGGATAGTATGTTTTCTAACCTTTGTTTCTATCTTTTTCTTTTCAGTTTCATCGCCGTCCGCTTTTGCTAAAGCCAGATTGTATTCTTCTAATCTAGCATCGATATAAGCAATATGCCGTTCTATTTTACTGGGATTGAAATTGTTTTTCTTAGAGTTTTGGGCTCTAAGTTTAGTACTGTCACCCGCGACAAGGCTTCCGCCAATCAGTTCAAAATGGGAAGCCATCTTCACCGTTGCTCGAAAGACACGCGCAATGGCTTTGGGATTGTCTTTTCTGAAATTGGCGATGGTGTTGTGATCTGGAACAAGTGCTTTTAGCAACCACATGAGTTCGATGTTGCGGGAACATTCTTTTTCGAGAGTTCGCGACGAACGCATGCGATTGAGATAACCGTAAATAAAAAGTTTGAGTAAATCCGACGGGTGATAGGCAGGTCTTCCGTTTTCGACAAAGTCGAAAGCAAAACCAAAATCACTCAATTTTAAACTATCCACAAAAAGGTCGATGAGCCTAATTTCATTGTCTTGCGCAATGGCATCATCAATTGATGAGGCAAAAAGTGGCAGTTGGTTTCTATTGGTTCCGTTGATGAATTTCATACTTAAATGTACAAAAAATCAATCGTATTACAAAATATTTTGAAAGATTTTTAATACAAATAAGGTAGCGAGAGCTAAAGAGGTTATTAGACAGTTTGACGTCCCGGCGCT
>NZ_JADOVD010000038.1:0-1421 GCF_015752245.1 Flavobacterium sp. CG_9.10 | reverse complement strand
ACCGCTACAGGCGGAACAGGAACACTGATGTATTCAGCCAATGATGGATCAACTTACCAAGCCTCTAATATCTTCAGCGGATTAACTGCTGGAACCTATCTATGGGCGGTAAAAGATGCCAACAATTGTGTGTTGAAAGGATCTGTTACGATCACTCAACCAACCGCAATCGCTGTATCAGCAGTACTTGTAAGTCCTAAATGTAATGGTGGAACCGATGGTTCAATCACGATTACCGCTTCAGGAGGAACAGGAACACTGATGTATTCAGCCAATGATGGATCAACTTACCAAGCCTCTAATGTCTTCAGCGGATTAACTGCTGGAACGTATTTATGGGCGGTAAAAGATGCCAACAATTGTGTGTTGAAAGGATCCGTTACGATCACTCAACCAACCGCAATCGCTGTATCAGCGGTACTTGTAAGTCCTAAATGTAATGGTGGAACCGATGGTTCAATCACGATTACTGCTACAGGCGGAACAGGAACACTGATGTATTCAGCCAATGATGGATCAACTTACCAAGCCTCTAATGTCTTCAGCGGATTAACTGCTGGAACGTATTTATGGGCGGTAAAAGATGCCAACAATTGTGTGTTGAAAGGATCCGTTACGATCACTCAACCAACTGCAATCGCTGTATCAGCTGTACTTGTAAGTCCTAAATGTAATGGAGGAACCGATGGTTCAATCACGATTACTGCTACAGGCGGAACAGGAACTTTGATGTATTCAGCCAATGATGGATCAACTTACCAAGCCTCTAATGTCTTCAGCGGATTAACTGCTGGAACGTATTTATGGGCGGTGAAAGATGCCAACAATTGTGTGTTGAAAGGATCCGTTACGATCACTCAACCAACCGCAATCGCTGTATCAGCTGTACTTGTAAGTCCTAAATGTAATGGAGGAACCGATGGTTCAATCACGATTACGGCTACAGGCGGAACAGGAACACTGATGTATTCAGCCAATGATGGATCAACTTACCAAGCCTCTAATGTCTTCAGCGGATTAACTGCTGGAACGTATCTATGGGCGGTAAAAGATGCCAACAATTGTGTATTGAAAGGATCAGTTACGATCACTCAACCAACTGCAATCGCTGTATCAGCGGTACTTGTAAGTCCTAAATGTAATGGTGGAACCGATGGTTCAATCACGATTACCGCTACAGGAGGAACAGGAACTTTGATGTATTCAGCCAATGATGGCACGACTTACCAAGCCTCTAATGTCTTCAGCGGATTAACTGCTGGAACGTATCTATGGGCGGTAAAAGATGCCAACAATTGTGTGTTGAAAGGATCTGTTACGATCACTCAACCAACTATTTTGGTAGCAACAGATGGACATTCTGATGTGAAATGTAACGGAGGAACTGATGGTTCAGTAACCGTAACATTCAGCGGAGGAAC
>NZ_JADOVD010000037.1:0-1453 GCF_015752245.1 Flavobacterium sp. CG_9.10 | reverse complement strand
CATTGTTGTCCGATAAAAAATCACGGAACGTTTATTTTTCTATTTATTTTGGCACTTCACGAGGTTTTAGCCTGCTTTAGCTTGTTTTTGAGTACTGTCTTGAGAATTTGATAAATGAAAAAATATAATTTTTAGTTTCATTTATCGAATTTTATCCCGTAGCCAAATAATCATCAAACAAACCTAATTGAACATCGTCGTCCCCGTCGAGTTTCCATTGTTTTTCGGGACTTTCTAAAAATTTAGTTAGATGAATATAGTTGAATAAATGAATTCTACAAAAACTTACTAAATTTGAAAAAGACCATTGTCTCTTTAGACTTTTCTTTATAACTCCTAATAAGAGATTTACTATTAAGACGCAATAAATTTGAATTTTAATAGCATTTTCATTGTCTCCTAAGAAATATTTTAGCGGGAAATTTTGCTTGATTTGTTTGAATAACAATTCTATTTGCCACCTTATTTTATAAAGTGCCGCTATTGTGTCTGCTCTAAATTCAAACAAATTACTAATAAACTCAAAGCTTCTTTTGTGTTCTCTGTCATAGTATTTTATTTTTCTTAATTTCAATTTGGTTTTACCACTTTCATTATTTACTCCAACCTCAATAATTTCGTCTGATAAAACACCGCTGTGAATGTTCCCTGGAATGTCATTCTTTTGGGTTACTTCGTACTTTGCATTGTCTTTTATTCGAGTTACAAAACCTGTATTTTGTTCGGAAAAATGTGCAAAAGCCTTATAATCAATGTATCCTTTATCGAATATATAAACAGTATGTTCATCGCATTTTAGCTTTTCTAAAAACTGATGGTCGTGAGTTGTTGCAGGTGTAAACCAAACTAAATTGGGAACTTTTTCATCGGCATTTATCACAGTATGCGACTTGATTCCGCCCTTGCTTTTTCCGTCAGCAGACTTTCTTCCAACACACTTTAAGATGTCTTTAAACAGGCTTATTGTGGTGCTGTCAACAATTTTAATCTTTTTCCCTAAGGCTATCTCAATTCGACTGTCCGATAAAACAAAGCTATGTTTCTCGAGCAGATTGTTATAAATTTCTTGAAAAAATTCTACTTTTCTACCCTTGTTTGCGTCTGCCAAAGTACTCTTTTTGGGAAGATGATTAATTCGAACTGTTTCCTCTTTACCTGATAAACCTACCATTCCCCCAGAAACCTCACGCAATGAATTACACTTTTCTAAACAGCAAAAAACCATACTAAACAAATGATCCTTGCATTTGAAATGTTTGACATACCTATCTGAATCATACTTTTTAACTGCTTTGCTAATCATCGAATCATCTATTAAAGAAATCAGCTGTCCGAAAACAGATTTACTCGAAAAATACTTATTTTTACCCATCGTTATTTGAATTTTGCAACTCTAAATTACGATTATTTTAAGAAGCCATTAATTTGGCTTCTTTTTTATCGGACAACAATG
>NZ_JADOVD010000036.1:0-1557 GCF_015752245.1 Flavobacterium sp. CG_9.10 | reverse complement strand
TGTTTCAGCCCCTTAAATAATCGGACACAATTATAAATAGAAATCTATAATTTTGTACGATGGAAAAGAGAAAATTTACCAAAGAAGAGAAGCTAAAGATCATAAAGGAAGCTTCAGAACAAGGTGTTAAACCTACATTAGAGAAATATTCGGTATTTCCTGCGAGTTATTACTCATGGAAGAAGAAGATGGATACTATGGGCGAAGAGGGCTTCGCACATGGAATGACCCCCGCGCAGCTTAAACGAATCAGAGAACTGGAAAAAGAAAACAAGCTACTCAAAGAAATTGTTATTCAAAAAGAGCTTGAAGGCAAGTTAAAAGACGAATTGCTAAAAAAGAAATTCGCCTTGGAGAAAAAAAGGAACTCGTGAGAGGCTACATTTTTCAGGGCTTGAAGAAAGAAGTAGCATTTCAAATTTCAGCAATAACCAAGCACCAGTATTATTATCAAAACAAGCGGACTAATCAAGGAAGAAGTCCTTCTACGACGACTTTTTACACTGACAAGTACGGGCAAAAATTTGAAGTTTCAAATGATGTGATTATTGAAGAAATAAAGCAAGCTCATCAAGATCTCGACACAGATTATGGTCATCGGAAAATGGAAACTAGATTACAACTGATGGGTTACGATATTAATCATAAGAAAGTATATCGATTGATGAAAGGCGCACAATTATTGAAGGAACAACATCAAAAGCCTAGTAAAACCAGGGTAAAATACCGTAAGGTTTTTCCAAGTCAGCCCTTTGAAGTTTTGGAAATGGACATTAAATTTGTGTGGGTCGAGGAGTATAAAATGCATAGCTATGTGCTAACAACTATTGACACTTTTACCAGACTTGTTTTGCATTGGACGGTTGCCTATTCCATCAAAAAAGAAGATGTTAAAAGGGCATGGGAACATATTATAATAAATCATTTACAACCAAATAATTGCCTAGAAAAAGGGATTCATATTGAGGTTCGCAATGATAATGACAGTCGATTTTCGGCAAAAATGATTCAAAATTTCTTCAAAGATAACTACCTGAATCAAGTCTTTACACATCCATATACCCCACAGGAAAATGGACATATTGAGAGTTTTCATGCTATTTTAGCAAAAAAACTAAGACCTTTTCATTTTTGGACAATCGATGAATTGGAAGGTGTTTTGACCATTTTTTATGAGAAATACAATAATGAACGTCTACATTCCTCAGTTTGTAATTTACCTCCAAATATCTTTTTAGAATGCTGGAATAAAGGGCTAATCGAACAAAAAAGAGATGAAATAAAACGAAAAATAACATTCAAACTCAAAATCCCATACCAACAAATATCGGGCAATACGAGTCTGAAGTGCAGTTCCTTGCAAAATTTAGAGATTCCGCCTTTTTTTGTGGGTGAACTAAATTTTAGTGAAATCGAAATGACCAGGCCTGAAACATTTCTACAAACATCGGTGTAAAACTCGCCTTCGTTTGTTCCTTGCAAGACAAAGATATTGACTAATTGCGTATGTTTGTAAAACTTAAAATGTTAAAGTCCGATTATTAGGGGGCTAAACCA
>NZ_JADOVD010000035.1:0-1728 GCF_015752245.1 Flavobacterium sp. CG_9.10 | reverse complement strand
TCTGATTTTTGATTGTTGATTCCTGATTTTTGATGTTTTCACATCTTAAATCCCAAATCTTAAATCTTAAATCCTAAATCGTTATCTTTAACTTAAATTGTATTATTTGAACTAACAGCAAGAGTAATATAATGTCTTTATTTGTTTCCACTTCGACTTTTCGTCTTCTTTCCCTAGCGTGTATTACTACTAACACTAAGGCTCTAGAAAGGAGGTGTTCCAGCCGCACCTTCCGGTACGGCTACCTTGTTACGACTTAGCCCTAGTTACCAGTTTTACCCTAGGCAGCTCCTTGCGGTCACCGACTTCAGGCACCCCCAGCTTCCATGGCTTGACGGGCGGTGTGTACAAGGCCCGGGAACGTATTCACCGGATCATGGCTGATATCCGATTACTAGCGATTCCAGCTTCACGGAGTCGAGTTGCAGACTCCGATCCGAACTGTGACCGGTTTTGTAGATTCGCTCCTGGTCGCCCAGTGGCTGCTCTCTGTACCGGCCATTGTAGCACGTGTGTAGCCCAAGGCGTAAGGGCCGTGATGATTTGACGTCATCCCCACCTTCCTCTCAGTTTGCACTGGCAGTCTCGTTAGAGTTCCCGACATGACTCGCTGGCAACTAACGACAGGGGTTGCGCTCGTTATAGGACTTAACCTGACACCTCACGGCACGAGCTGACGACAACCATGCAGCACCTTGTAAATTGTCTTGCGAAAAGTCTGTTTCCAAACCGGTCAATCTACATTTAAGCCTTGGTAAGGTTCCTCGCGTATCATCGAATTAAACCACATGCTCCACCGCTTGTGCGGGCCCCCGTCAATTCCTTTGAGTTTCATTCTTGCGAACGTACTCCCCAGGTGGGATACTTATCACTTTCGCTTAGCCACTGAGATTGCTCCCAACAGCTAGTATCCATCGTTTACGGCGTGGACTACCAGGGTATCTAATCCTGTTCGCTACCCACGCTTTCGTCCATCAGCGTCAATCCATTAGTAGTAACCTGCCTTCGCAATTGGTATTCCATGTAATCTCTAAGCATTTCACCGCTACACTACATATTCTAGTTACTTCCTAATAATTCAAGTCTAGCAGTATCAATGGCCGTTCCACCGTTGAGCGATGGGCTTTCACCACTGACTTACTAGACCGCCTACGGACCCTTTAAACCCAATGATTCCGGATAACGCTTGGATCCTCCGTATTACCGCGGCTGCTGGCACGGAGTTAGCCGATCCTTATTCTTACAGTACCGTCAATCTTCCACACGTGAAAGGGTTTCTTCCTGTACAAAAGCAGTTTACAATCCATAGGACCGTCATCCTGCACGCGGCATGGCTGGATCAGGCTTGCGCCCATTGTCCAATATTCCTCACTGCTGCCTCCCGTAGGAGTCTGGTCCGTGTCTCAGTACCAGTGTGGGGGATCTCCCTCTCAGGACCCCTACCCATCGTTGCCTTGGTATGCCGTTACCATACCAACTAGCTAATGGGACGCATGCTCATCTTTCACCGATAAATCTTTAAATACATCTTGATGCCAAGTCGTATTACTATAAGGTATTAATCCAAATTTCTCTGGGCTATCCCTTTGTGAAAGGTAGATTGCATACGCGTTACGCACCCGTGCGCCGGTCTCTAATTCCGAAGAACTATACCCCTCGACTTGCATGTGTTAAGCCTGCCGCTAGCGTTCATCCTGAGCCAGGATCAAACTCTTCATCGTATATTGT
>NZ_JADOVD010000034.1:0-1802 GCF_015752245.1 Flavobacterium sp. CG_9.10 | reverse complement strand
CCATCTCTTTGCGAACCGCCGTATACGAGACCCGTACGTACGGTGGTGTGAGAGGCGCACTCCGTCAGTTACTGGCGGAGCCGTCTACTCGATTGTGCGACGGCTTTTTATCCATTCCAATTTTCAAAAATAGTAAAAATTAACAATAGTGTTAAAACATCAAATTTCAATTACGATAAAATAAATTATTAAAGATTCTAAAATTTGATATAGTTTTGTAAACGTAATGATTAATAAAAAAATAGTATTCAATGCTAAAAGGATTTTTTGCCAAATATAGAAATTTATTATAGTATCGTTTTAGGTTTAAAAAAAAGGGTGCAAATTTAAATAAAAAATAAACGCAAAAAATATGAAGTTATTAACAATAAAAGGCATTTTATGGTGTATATTTGCCATATAATTATTTATAAAACTAAAGTTATGAGCAATATTTTAGAAGAACTGAAAAGATATTTTCAAGATACACCTCAGGAAAAAATATTGAATGACTGGGCTGAATTAGAAAAATATGATAAAGTTGGACCAAGTGTTCAAGAGTTCAAGAAAGTTACCCAATATTTTTTCAATTACGATAATTATATTTTATCGGAAAGTTGGAAAAAATGTAATATCTTAGCAAACCCGAAGTTTAACCTTCGGGTTTCTTTTTAAATATAATTATGAGTCAAAGAGCAACATTTCAATTAGATAATTTCATTTTCAATGAAGTTAAACTCTCAGTTAATGAAGTAAAACCTAAAGAAATAAACGTGGATTTTATGCCTGAAGGTGTTTTTCATTTATTAGAAAAAACGTTCGATTTAAAATTAGTTTTTATTGCTTTTCAAGGCAGTGATAGGGAAGACCCTTTTATTCAAGTTAGCTGTATTGGAACGTTTTCTTTTGAAAATGTTGAAAAAGTTGCTGATATTCCTGCTTTTTTCTATAGAAATGCAATAGCTATTTTATTTCCTTACATCAGAGCTTTTATTTCCTCTCTTACTGCACAAGCAAATATTACTCCAATGATTCTTCCAACATATAATTTAGGTGAACTTGAAGCTCCATTGAGAGATAAAACAATTACATTGTAATTTATTTTGGGTCGTAAAGTAATAGTGTTTCAAACACTTAAAAATAAAGGAAACCCAATAGAAATAGAAAGGGATGGTCCTTTTATTTGTAGATGGGAAAATTCTTGGTTGGGAACTGGGTACTATTTTTGGGAAAATTTTCTTAGCAACGCTCATTGGTGGGGTAAATCTCATTTAAAGGGAGATTATGTAATTTGTGAAGCGGAATATATATTTGATGATGAAAAAATTTTCGACTTATCTGGTGGAAATCCACAACATAGCGCAGATTTTGATGAATATTCAAAGTTTTTAAGAAAACAGGGGTTTATAAAAGACAAAGTAACGACAGTTTCAAAAGTTTTTCAATTTTTAAGAACTCATATTAAAAGTTTTGATTACGATGCTACAAGAGCATATGGAATAAATTCTATTGGAGAAAAGCTACATCCTGACCATATTTATAGGATGCCGTTTGAGTTACAATTAGGGGCATATTTAGATTTAAGACCTGCAATTCAAATATGCTTTTATACCAAAACAGTTCTACAGTTGGATAATTATAGAATAATATATCCTGATGAATATATTGACCAATATGTTTTTTAATTTTATTTTCTATTCTATTTCTCGTTCTTACAAGCTGTCGCACAACGTCAGTTCGTCTAAAAACCTTCAAAGTTTCTCAAACTGCGTTGTGAGTTTGTAAATATAGTTGATTTGTCGTACAAAAGAAAGTCTCTTTAA
>NZ_JADOVD010000033.1:0-1915 GCF_015752245.1 Flavobacterium sp. CG_9.10 | reverse complement strand
CGGGGTTAGGCCTCAGACAAACAAAGGGTTGTATTTCAACAATGACTCCACAACGCCTAGCGACGCCACTTCACAGTCTCCAACCTATCCTACACATCATTTGTCCAAGGTCAATACTAAGCTATAGTAAAGGTGCACAGGGTCTTTTCGTCCCACTGCGGGTAAGCGGCATCTTCACCGCTACTACAATTTCACCGAGCTCATGGCTGAGACAGTGTCCAGATCGTTACACCATTCGTGCAGGTCGGAACTTACCCGACAAGGAATTTCGCTACCTTAGGACCGTTATAGTTACGGCCGCCGTTTACTGGGGCTTCATTTCAATGCTTCTCCGAAGATAACATCTCCACTTAACCTTCCAGCACCGGGCAGGTGTCAGGCCCTATACTTCATCTTACGATTTTGCAGAGCCCTGTGTTTTTGATAAACAGTCGCCTGGACCTCTTCACTGCGGCCCCCATTGCTGGGGGCGACCCTTCTCCCGAAGTTACGGGTCTATTTTGCCTAATTCCTTAGCCATGAATCTCTCGAGCACCTTAGGATTCTCTCCTCGACTACCTGTGTCGGTTTGCGGTACGGGTACTTATTACCTGAAGTTTAGAGGTTTTTCTTGGAAGCCCTTAGGCGCACTATCTCTTTGTCCGAAGACTCCGAGTACTATCGTATTTCCCCAAAACCCGTGGATTTGCCTGCGGGTCTTATAGGTAGGTACTTCAACGAACTATTCCGTCAGTTCGCGGCGCTTTCATCACTCCGTCACCCCATCACAGTAATAACTAGTACGGGAATATTAACCCGTTGTCCATCGACTGTCCCTTTCGGGTTCGCCTTAGGTCCCGACTAACCCACAGCTGATTAGCATAGCTGTGGAAACCTTAGTCTTTCGGTGTGCGGGTTTCTCGCCCGCATTATCGTTACTTATGCCTACATTTTCTTTTCTCACCGGTCCAGCATACCTTACGATACACCTTCTACCCTGTGAGAATGCTCCCCTACCACTCCATAATTTAATATGAAATCCATAGCTTCGGTAATATACTTATGCCCGATTATTATCCATGCTCGTCCGCTCGACTAGTGAGCTGTTACGCACTCTTTAAATGAATGGCTGCTTCCAAGCCAACATCCTAGCTGTCTGGGCAGACAAACCTCGTTCTTTCAACTTAGTATATATTTGGGGACCTTAGCTGATGGTCTGGGTTCTTTCCCTCTCGGACTTGGACCTTAGCACCCAAGCCCTCACTGTTATGAAACATTATATAGCATTCGGAGTTTGTCAGGAATTGGTAGGCGGTGAAGCCCCCGCATCCAATCAGTAGCTCTACCTCTATATAACTTTACGCATAACGCTGCACCTAAATGCATTTCGGGGAGTACGAGCTATTTCCGAGTTTGATTGGCCTTTCACCCCTACCCACAGGTCATCCGAAGACTTTTCAACGTCAACCGGTTCGGACCTCCACACTGTGTTACCAGCGCTTCATCCTGCCCATGGGTAGATCACACGGTTTCGCGTCTAACACTACTGACTAAAGCGCCCTATTCAGACTCGCTTTCGCTACGGATCCGTGGCTTAACCACTTATCCTTGCCAGCAACGTTAACTCGTAGGCTCATTATGCAAAAGGCACGCCGTCACCCCACGAAAGGGCTCCGACCGCTTGTAAGCGTATGGTTTCAGGATCTATTTCACTCCGTTATTCACGGTTCTTTTCACCTTTCCCTCACGGTACTGGTTCACTATCGGTCTCTCAGGAGTATTTAGCCTTAGCGGATGGTCCCGCCAAATTCAGACAGGATTTCTCGTGTCCCGCCCTACTCAGGATACCACTATCGTTATCTTCTATTACTTATACAGGGCTATCACCTTCTTTGGCTCTACTTTCCAGTAGATTCTAATTCTATCCGCAACAAAT
>NZ_JADOVD010000032.1:0-3726 GCF_015752245.1 Flavobacterium sp. CG_9.10 | reverse complement strand
AATCGAGTAGACGGCTCCGCCAGTAACTGACGGAGTGCGCCTCTCACACCACCGTACGTACGGGTCTCGTATACGGCGGTTCGCAAAGAGATGGGTTGAGTTCGATGTAAACATCGGTCAATGATTGATACCCTCGTTTTTTCAAGCGTTTAAGCGTAATGGTTGTCCCTAAAATTGGGCTCTGCGCTATCGCCCAACCGCCTTTTCTGGTGCGACTCCAAGCATAGGCATGGTCTTGGTCAACGCCCAGTCGAATCAGGTTTTTCCTTTTCCTTTCGGGTTTTTTCCAGTCGTGCCAAATGCAATAGCGGAGTCGGTTTCGTAACCAGCCATCTAAATCTCGTAATTTGCCTGCGATGCTCGTTCCCCGAAAATAGTTTAACCATCCTCGTTGGATTTCGTTTATCTTGGCAATGCGCTCTTCGAATTTGGCTGGAGTGGTTTTTCGGGTGATGCTTTTCAGCTTTTGTTTTAGGTTTGTCCATGCCTTTTCCGACACTACCAGTTGGTACTGGTTCTTGCTCCCTTTCTCGTACGTAGGCACAAACCCAAAGCCTAACAAATTGAAGTTAACGGGTTTTCTAATTCCGCTTTTCTCCGTGTTGATAGTGAGTTTGAGCTTGGTTTTCAAGAATTTTGCAATCACTTGTGCCGTGGCTTTCGCCTGATTGGCCGACTTGCAGTAGATACTAAAATCATCTGCATAGCGAACGAATTTCAGCCCTCGTCTTATCATTTCCCTGTCCAATTCATGGAGCAAGATATTTGACAATAATGGACTTAAAGGACTTCCTTGAGGAACGCCTTTGTTTCGTTTTTGAAGTTTGCCTTTGATGCGTATCGGTGCGCGCAACCATTTGCGGATTAATCGCATCGTGGTTTTGCACTTCACTTTTTGGAACAGCAAATTCAGCAGTAAACAGTGGTCGACTTCGTCAAAGAAGGTCTTCAGGTCAATATCCACGATGTGGTTCAATCCCTGATGGATGTATTCCCGCGATTGCCCAACGGCTTGTCGGGCATTCTTGTTGGGTCTAAATCCAAAACTGTAAGCACTAAACTTGGGTTCAAATAATGGTGCTATCACTTGTGCCACGGCTTGTTGCAACACTCGGTCGGTGGTGGTGGGAACGCCCAAGAGTCGGGTTTTACCGTTTCCCTTGGGAATCTCCACGCCCAAAATCGGTTGGGGTAAGTAGTTCTCCTCAGTGATTTCCTGAAGCAGTTGGTTTTTTCGAGCAGGAAAATGTTCCTTGAGTTGAGCGGTTTTTATGCCGTCAACGCCCGCACTGCCTTTATTGGCAATGACGTGTTCCAACGCTTTTTGGAGATTGTAAGGATGTACTACTCTGGAAATCACTGCTTTGTTTTACATTAATACTTTGTAACCTGTTCTTGTTTTTCAGGGCTATCCGCCGTGGCGGATTCCGTTGAAAATTAAGAACCTCTTTGCGTTCAGTCCTTCCTTGTTTGTGAGTCCTATACCTTTCTGTTGGTAACTCGTTGCCCCAAGTACTATGACCTCTGCTGACTTCTCTTTGGGATTAACTCGTAATCTAAGAGACCTCCCCAGGTAAACACTCCCTCTTTCCGTCTAATCCCGACACATCTACTGAATAAACCTGTTGTCTAAAGGCTTTGTTGTGCTGTGGCAACTTACCCAATTTATCCAGCCTCTTATGCGCTTTGTGTTCCTCGGTTCAGACTTTTGCCGTTTGACTTCCTTCACTCAAAGGGTCACCCCTTTCGAGCTTGTCACTTGCTAATCGGCTCAATATAATACAACAACTTGCCGATAAGGGACTTGCACCCTCTAGATAAAATTCCTACTTTTGAGGAATGGGAGCGTATGCAGGGCACACATCGAGTAGACGGCTCCGCCAGTAACTGACGGAGTGCGCCTCTCACACCACCGTACGTACGGGTCTCGTATACGGCGGTTCGCAAAGAGATGGGTTGAGTTCGATGTAAACATCGGTCAATGATTGATACCCTCGTTTTTTCAAGCGTTTAAGCGTAATGGTTGTCCCTAAAATTGGGCTCTGCGCTATCGCCCAACCGCCTTTTCTGGTGCGACTCCAAGCATAGGCATGGTCTTGGTCAACGCCCAGTCGAATCAGGTTTTTCCTTTTCCTTTCGGGTTTTTTCCAGTCGTGCCAAATGCAATAGCGGAGTCGGTTTCGTAACCAGCCATCTAAATCTCGTAATTTGCCTGCGATGCTCGTTCCCCGAAAATAGTTTAACCATCCTCGTTGGATTTCGTTTATCTTGGCAATGCGCTCTTCGAATTTGGCTGGAGTGGTTTTTCGGGTGATGCTTTTCAGCTTTTGTTTTAGGTTTGTCCATGCCTTTTCCGACACTACCAGTTGGTACTGGTTCTTGCTCCCTTTCTCGTACGTAGGCACAAACCCAAAGCCTAACAAATTGAAGTTAACGGGTTTTCTAATTCCGCTTTTCTCCGTGTTGATAGTGAGTTTGAGCTTGGTTTTCAAGAATTTTGCAATCACTTGTGCCGTGGCTTTCGCCTGATTGGCCGACTTGCAGTAGATACTAAAATCATCTGCATAGCGAACGAATTTCAGCCCTCGTCTTATCATTTCCCTGTCCAATTCATGGAGCAAGATATTTGACAATAATGGACTTAAAGGACTTCCTTGAGGAACGCCTTTGTTTCGTTTTTGAAGTTTGCCTTTGATGCGTATCGGTGCGCGCAACCATTTGCGGATTAATCGCATCGTGGTTTTGCACTTCACTTTTTGGAACAGCAAATTCAGCAGTAAACAGTGGTCGACTTCGTCAAAGAAGGTCTTCAGGTCAATATCCACGATGTGGTTCAATCCCTGATGGATGTATTCCCGCGATTGCCCAACGGCTTGTCGGGCATTCTTGTTGGGTCTAAATCCAAAACTGTAAGCACTAAACTTGGGTTCAAATAATGGTGCTATCACTTGTGCCACGGCTTGTTGCAACACTCGGTCGGTGGTGGTGGGAACGCCCAAGAGTCGGGTTTTACCGTTTCCCTTGGGAATCTCCACGCCCAAAATCGGTTGGGGTAAGTAGTTCTCCTCAGTGATTTCCTGAAGCAGTTGGTTTTTTCGAGCAGGAAAATGTTCCTTGAGTTGAGCGGTTTTTATGCCGTCAACGCCCGCACTGCCTTTATTGGCAATGACGTGTTCCAACGCTTTTTGGAGATTGTAAGGATGTACTACTCTGGAAATCACTGCTTTGTTTTACATTAATACTTTGTAACCTGTTCTTGTTTTTCAGGGCTATCCGCCGTGGCGGATTCCGTTGAAAATTAAGAACCTCTTTGCGTTCAGTCCTTCCTTGTTTGTGAGTCCTATACCTTTCTGTTGGTAACTCGTTGCCCCAAGTACTATGACCTCTGCTGACTTCTCTTTGGGATTAACTCGTAATCTAAGAGACCTCCCCAGGTAAACACTCCCTCTTTCCGTCTAATCCCGACACATCTACTGAATAAACCTGTTGTCTAAAGGCTTTGTTGTGCTGTGGCAACTTACCCAATTTATCCAGCCTCTTATGCGCTTTGTGTTCCTCGGTTCAGACTTTTGCCGTTTGACTTCCTTCACTCAAAGGGTCACCCCTTTCGAGCTTGTCACTTGCTAATCGGCTCAATATAATACAACAACTTGCCGATAAGGGACTTGCACCCTCTAGATAAAATTCCTACTTTTGAGGAATGGGAGCGTATGCAGGGCACACACA
>NZ_JADOVD010000031.1:0-4910 GCF_015752245.1 Flavobacterium sp. CG_9.10 | reverse complement strand
AGTGTTCCTGTTCCTCCTGAAGCCGTAATCGTGATTGAACCATCGGTTCCACCATTACATTTAGGACTTACAAGTACAGCTGATACAGCGATTGCAGTTGGTTGAGTGATCGTAACGGATCCTTTTAATACACAATTGTTGGCATCTTTCACCGCCCATAAATAGGTTCCAGCAGTTAATCCGCTGAAGACATTAGAGGCTTGGTAAGTTGATCCATCATTAGCTGAATACATCAGTGTTCCTGTTCCTCCTGTAGCGGTAATCGTGATTGAACCATCGGTTCCACCATTACATTTAGGACTTACTAACACTGCAGAAGAGACTACAATCGCTGGCGGTTGAGAAACAACAACTGATCCCGATGATTTGCATCCTTTGGAATCTGTAATTTGCCATTGATAGGTACCGGCTAATACATTACTGATATCCTGTGTGGATGCAGTAAAATTATTTGGACCAGTCCAAGAATACGTAAATCCAGCAGTCCCCCCAGTAACGGTAAGGTCTATAGAACCAAATCCACCATTACAAGCTGGACTTGATGCTACTGCCACTCCTTTTGGACTACCATCAATAATGAACTGGATTGGCGCACCTGGGAAATCTTTTAATTCTGACGTTTGTGAATTTCCAGAAGATCTTGTTCTAATAAATAACGTACTTATTGAAAAACAAGGATCTTTAAACGCATTTTTAAACACCTGAGTAAGATTAATGGCCCCTTCGGCCCATTGATTCGGAGCATAATCTCCGCCTACACCGGTTCCATTTGGATCACTACCGTAAACATCAAACGGAACGTGAGTCAACGTGGTATTATTAGTGATGAATATTCTGCCAAGAAACTCTGAATTTGGATGAATGACATATTCAAATCCTCCTCCAGCCTTAGCTGACCATACGCGAATCACGGCGTTAGCATCGCCACCACCGTTAGTAAACTCGATAGTGATCAGAATGTCACCAAGTGTACGACCACCATCGGTACCTAAACTGGTAAAACCCCCACTACCTCCGGTAATAGAGCCATTGGAAGCCATAGTGGCGCCAGTGATGGTCATTGATTTTTGCAAAAATTCGAAATCAATATAGCTACTACCGTTAGTAACTTGTCGGTCACCCGCAAATAAACACCATAAGTCGGTTGCTACACCTCCCGGTAAATTAGGATCGCCATATGAAAAATGGGCTCCAGCGTTTTCGATTTCATTTTTGTTGGGCGAATTGCCCGGCCCCCAAGTATATGTATTGGGGTTGTCATCTATTTTATTAGATGCTGTAAAGATTGTTAAATCATTTTCATATCTATCCTGCAGGAAAAAAGTGTGTCCAGGATAAAGTAATTCCCCTGTAAAGGGATTAATAACACCATGGCCATTGATGTCAGGATGTTGCGAATCAAATAAATCCCCAACATTTTCGTAGCCTGCCGGACTATGGGCATAGGCATCTCCATCAACTCCAGAACCTGTTTTAGGTGATATAACTGGTACAAATCCTCTAATCGAGCCTTGTGCTTGAACAGTTGTATTTGATAGCAAAAATACTATCAATAAAAGGGACGTGGCGACCCATTGTCGCCATTGAAACTGCTCCAATCTTGATAAATAATTGACAGTAGGTCTCTTATTAAATTTCTTGAAATTTAATTTAGACGTGGTGTTTTTCGTTAAAAAGCAACTCATTATTTTGTTGTATAAGAAATCGAAAAACTTAAAAATTGTATTCTTTTTCATAATAATAGTATTTTAACACCATATATAGGATTTAATAGGAAGTTTACAGACTGGGGGTGAATCCTAATCTTCAAATGAAATAATGAAGCTAACCATCTTAAAAGGATATTTTTATCAGAACAATAAAAAACACCTCTATCATACCAGAAATCGATTTGTAAAAATTTATTAGATTAATTTCAAAACGACCAAATTAAAACAGGTAAATAGGTTATCACGGGAAATTACACATTGGGGAAATGCAAGTAACCTTTACTAACTAATCTCCAATTAAACATAATTGAAGTGAATTCTCAAACATAGGAATCTAATATGCGGGGAACAAAATAGGAATCCTAATACTAACCTAAAGTCGTATAAATACAACTTAATTCTTTTCTTACATAAAATTAAGCATTATACTAAATGCATCTAAAAAAAGTAGGAATAAACTCGACAAGATGCCTATTTAATCGACAATTAGCATTGGTAGGTAAGAAAATAATTATGTAAATTAAAAATAAATTAAATATTAATTTATTGATTAACAGTTACTTACGTGTTAAAATGATATTTAAATAATTACAAATGATTTTCTTACTTAATACAATTCATTTATTATAAGAGCGATTTGATAAAAAATCAGAAATTTCACCAAAAAGAACAATAAAAATAGATAATAAACCATTTTAATCGATTAAGTACATACTTGATTAAGAAAAAAAGCATGAATATGTAAAAAAAATATTCTACTAATTAATTGATTACCAGATATCTAAATGTTAAATTAATTGATTGTAATTATGAATAGATTTCCTACTTCAAAAAATTTAATGTCTTTACTTATTATATTAAATTCAACATCTGGAAATCGGATAATTTGGATATCATTTTAATAAGCTCATTTGAAGGTTAGGTATCACCAAAAAAAAGGAAAAAAATTATACCTTAAATAGACAATATTCCATTATTATCGATAGGAAGCAGAGTCCGCTAAGAAACCCATTACACAAATAAAAAATTAATAAAAAAAAGATCCTGTTAATGTATTGTTTTTAAACTTTTTAGGCATTATGCTACATAAATTTTATTAATTAAAATATGGAATTACGAAAACCAGCTTTATGCTCCTTTAAATTTAATATCGAGATATTATATCTTCTTTGTTTCAATATATAAAAAAAAATGGGTCCATTATTCGTGGCATTATTACACAATATTCCAAAATAAAATAGCCTTCGCATCTTCTTTCTCTGACTCTTTTTTATGCCGCTTAATAGTTTATTACTGATTAATTCGAAAACTATGTAGTTTCTAAAAAACGAAGCTAGACAGGGCATTATTAATTAGAAACAAAAAATAGATTGTACCAATATGTTGATGCTTCGTCAACTTAACATACAATGGTTCGAACACCCTATTTTTGACCGACGATCTTAAAAATATTCAAAAAAAAAGCATCCGCGAAAACGGATGCTTTTACATTAAGGTTATTAATTTTTTCTATTTTCCAGACATCACTTTTTTAGTGGCGTATCCTTTGTCAGTAGTCACTTTCACAATATAAACCTGTTCCTGCTCAATGGTAGAGCTAGGTATTAACATGATTTCTTTGTTATAGTAACTATTTGTGTCCAATTTAGTAAGTATCACTCTTCCTAGTGCGTCAAACATTTCTATTTTCACATCAGAGATGTAATCAAAATCGTATCTGATTGTAAGAACATCTTTAAAAGGAACTGGATATGCTGTAAAGTCTGCTGTAGTTTTAGCAGCTGGTCGCGCTAGTGGATCACTTGGGATACGTAAAGTAACGATTCCAGTAATTTGACAATTATTAGCATCTTTCACTATCCAATTGTAAACTCCTGCAGTTAAGGCAGCAAAGAAGTTTGATGTTTGGAATGTACTTCCATTATCAATTGAATACATCAATAAACCTGTTCCGCCCGTTGCGTTTAATGTAATTGAACCATCTTTCAATGCTACACAGCAAGAAGGGTTTACAGCAGATACAGACACTGCAATTAATTGTGGATTAACTAAAGTAACTGATCCTTTCAAAATACATCCGTTAGCATCTTTCACCGCCCAATCATAAACTCCCGCAGCAAGTCCGCTAAATATGTTTGATGATTGGTAAGTTAATCCGTCATCTTTAGAGTACGTTAGTATACCTGTACCTCCTGAAGCTGTAATTGTGAATGAACCATCGGCTCCTCCAGTACATTTAGGATTTGTAGGTGTTGCTGACGCAACTATTAATGCAGGATTGCTAAGATTAACAGTTCCTTTTGTAACACATCCATTTGATTCTTTTACCGCCCATTGATATTGTCCTGCTGGTAAAGCAGTAAACACATTAGACGATTGGTAAGTAGCACCATCATTTAGAGAGTACATCAAAGGAGCATTTCCTCCCGTAGCATTAACAGTAATCGAACCGTCAGTTCCTCCATTACATTTAGGATTCACAAGAGTTGCTGTTACTGTCACCGCTGGTGGAGTGGTCAAGATAAACGTACCTTTCAATAAGCAGCCATTGGCATCTTTCACTCTCCATTTGTATTCTCCTGCCGCAAGGCCTGTAAACACATTGGATGATTGATAAGTAAGACCTTGATCAATGGAGTACGTTAATGTACCAGTACCGCCTGAAGCGATAATCGTAATCGAACCGTCTGTTCCTCCATTGCATTTAGGATTCACAAGAATTGATGATGCGACAATCAATGGAGGATTGGTTAAAGTAACCGTACCTCTCAAGATGCAATTATTAGCATCTTTCACCACCCAGTTATATGTTCCAGCAAGTAATCCGCTAAATACATTAGATGTTTGGTAAGTTGTTCCATTATTGATGGAATACATCAGTGTTCCTGTACCTCCAGTAGCAGAAATGGTTATTGAACCGTCAGGATCATAACAACATTTAGGATTTATTGGAGTAACATTAGCCACAAGCAATGCTGGTTGTGCAATAGTTTCTGAACCTTCCATAATACATCCGTTGGCATCTTTAACAATCCAAGTGTACGTACCGGCGGTAAGACCTGTATACACTTTTGGAGAGGTTTGAGCCAAGTAGCCTGCACCGTTGAAGTTCACCATATAAGGACTTGTTCCTCCGCTGAATGTTACGGTTACTGAACCATCAGTTCCTCCGTTACATTTCACATCAGAATGTCCATCTGT
>NZ_JADOVD010000030.1:0-4996 GCF_015752245.1 Flavobacterium sp. CG_9.10 | reverse complement strand
CCTTTTATGTAACCAAAAAAATACTTACCTAATCCTTTTCTTCTACTTTCATAAAAATCAATGGCTACTTCCATTTCATTTTCCGCTAATCTTGAAAAAACAATTTTAAAAGCCATATTTAGTATTCAATCGCTTTTCTAATTCTTCCCATGAAATTCCAGAACTAATTCCAGAATGATATTCGAATCTAGCTTCTTCCACTTTTTGATAGTGATTTTCTGGAATCAATGAAATTATTTCTTCATTTTTTATAGCATCAAAAACCCCTTCAAGAACCGCTAATTTTGTATCGTCTTGAATAAGTTTTCCAAAATTCTCAATAAGCTTCTGTCTAATTTCTTTAGTATTCATGGGACAACTGATTTATTTCAAATTTAATTATTTTATGGCTATAAAACAAACGATACCTATATATCAACAATCGTCGTATTTTTTACTTCGCTAATCATAAAGGTACTGTGCGTGCTTCCAATATGCTGCAAAGTAGTCAGTTTGGTAACCAAAAATTCCCGATAGGCTTCCATATCTTTTACCACTATTTTCAGAATATAATCGTAGTCACCACTTACATGATGGCATTCAAGGACCTCTTTAAGTTTTACTACTTCACTTTCGAATTTGGTAAGAAACTCTTTGGTATGCTGTATTAATTTGAGATGGCAAAAAACCACAAAACCTTTTTCGATTTTCGAACGATTGACTAACACTACATATTTATCGATAATTCCTTCTCTTTCGAGTTTTTTGATTCGTTCATAAACCGCAGTAACGGAGAGATTGAGTTTTAAGGAAAGTTCTTTAGTTGTTTTTTTACTATCCGATTGTAATAAAAAAAGCAGTTTTTTATCGATGGCGTCTAATGTCATTTTTATTAAATATTTGAATTGAAATAAAATCTATATAAATCCTATTTAAGTAGCTAATTTAGAAAATTAAATAACATTAATCCTATTTTATAGTTTTAAAATCCAATATTAAACAATACTATTGATAATTAATCTACAATGGTTTTATTTTGAAATAGATTTTATAAAGACCGAAATCCCCTAGCCCTGATAGTAGCGGCATCCTTTTACTTTTTTCTTTAAAAAATAAAAGATATAGCGAATAGCAGGAACAGCTTCGAATAACAATAAAAAACAACTATGAAAAATTTCAATCCCGCAGACAACATTCAGGATTTACAGTACTTTGGCGAATTTGGTGGTGTAAATCCCTCGATTTCTGATTCATCAACCTATACTTTTTTATCGGCAAAAACCATGTTCGATACTTTTGAAGGCAATATGGAAGGTTGCTATTTGTACTCGCGTCATTCTTCACCAAGTAATTTATATTTGGACAGAGCCTTGGCGGCGATGGAAGGTACGGAAACGGCGAATGTTTCGGCTTCAGGAATGGGAGCAATCACTCCTACTCTTCTACAATTATGTGGAACCGGTGATCACATTGTTTCAAGCAGAACAATTTATGGTGGAACGTACGCTTTCTTGAAGAATTTTACTCCAAGATTAGGCATCAAAACTACATTTGTAGATATTACAAAACTTGACGTTGTTGAAACTGCCATTACTCGGGACACTAAAGTTTTATACTGTGAAACTGTCAGCAATCCTTTACTGGAAGTAGCTGATATTGAAGGCTTGTCCAAAATTGCAAAAAGACATAATTTAACGCTTGTTGTTGACAATACTTTTTCGCCATTATCCGTTTCTCCTGCAAGATTAGGGGCTGATATTGTGATTCACAGTTTGACAAAATACATCAACGGAAGCAGTGATACTGTGGGTGGAGTAACTTGTGCCTCACAAGAATTCATTGATAGTTTGAAAAATGTGAATAGTGGTGCCAGCATGTTACTTGGACCTACAATGGATAGTTTGCGTTCAGCGAGTGTGATGAAAAACTTGCGCACACTACACATCCGCATGAAACAACACAGTCATAATGCGATGTATTTGGCTAAGCGTTTTGAAAAAGACGGTCTAAAAACAGTTTATCCCGGTTTAGAAAGTCATCCAAGTCACGAAATTTATAAAACGATGATTAATCCGGAATATGGTTTTGGAGGAATGATGACTTTGGACGTGGGAACTTTGGAGAAAGCCAATGAATTAATGGAATTGATGCAGGCAAAAAATCTAGGCTATCTTGCTGTTAGTTTAGGGTTTTATAAAACGTTGTTTAGTGCTCCTGGAACTTCTACATCAAGCGAAATTCCTATGGAAGAACAAATAGAGATGGGATTGACGGATGGTTTAATCCGGTTTTCTATAGGTTTGGACAACGATATCGAAAGAACGTATCAAATGATGCGCGCCTGCATGATGGATTTGGGGATTTTAAGATCTAAAGCTACTCAGACTGCATAATTATTTTTAGTTTTTATTTACTGAAATCCGTTCGAAATTAAACTTTCGAACGGATTTTTTTTGATCAAAATTTAACTGCCATACACGGGAAAGTTTACGCCATTTAATTGGTGGTAAAAAATATTAAAACCTAAACTAAAGTGCAAATTTCTTGTTATTTTCTCCACTAGTGTTTTATTTTTAAAACAAAAAAAACACTGTTTATCAATACTTTACCTATTAAATTAGATGATTTTTTATTAAAATTTACTATATTTGATTTACCTATTAATAGTCAAACTCCCCCTTTTCAACATACCCCAAACCTTAACAATTGATACGAAAGTTGATTTTGTATTAATTCTATGATTATCACTAGCCTATAACTTCCCAAAGTATTAAGAAGTGACCGGTAAAAAATATAGCATTTTATTTTTAACACTCAAATTAATACTATTATGAAAAAAATTATTAGTTCGTCCGTCTTATTACTACTTGGTTCAACATTATTTGCGCAATGGAATTATCCTAAAACTAAAATGGCAACCGTTACTGATACCTATTTTGGGGTAACTTACAATGATCCCTATCGCTGGTTAGAAGACCTTAAAGACCCAAATGTCATTTCGTGGTTTAAAGAGCAAGCTGACCTTACCAACACTACTTTGAGTAAAATCTCAGGAAGAGATGAGCTTATTGCCGAATGGAAAAAATTAGACAAACTCCAGCCTGCAGTTTATTATGCTCCAATCAAAGAGAATGGTAGAATTTTTTATCAAAAAAGAATGCCTGGAGAAAAAGTTAGCAAAGTATATTACCGCGAAGGTATGCAAGGAGCCGAACAATTGCTCTTTGATCCCTTGACTTTTATTCCAGGAAAAACATTGTCCGTTCAGCAAATCATCCCCAGTTATGATGGTAAAAAATTGGTGATTGCCTATTCAGAAAGTGGCGCCGAAGTTTCTACAATCCAAGTTATGAATGTGGACAACAAACAGTTTTTACCTGATATTATAACGGCTACCGCTGGGCCTGGCAGTTGGACTTTTGATAATACTGCCTTCACTTATATGTGGATTAAATCTGCTGACAACACTGATCCCACCAGCCGTTTGAACCCAAAAACCAAATTACACAAATTGAGCACGGACGTTAAAACCGACATTGATTTTTTTAGTAATGAAAGCTATCCCGCTTTAAAAATTGAATCCAAAGCTTATCCTTATGCTTTTTTTGTTGAAGATTCTAAAGATTATATTTTTGCAGGAGAAGGAACAGTACAAAGAGAAATGAAATTTTATTATGCACCTATTGCTCAATTGCAATCTGGAAATATCCAATGGAAACCTCTTAGTACTATAGATGATAAATTAGTTCGAAGCGTTGATATGAATGGTGATAATATATATGCAATCACCTACAATGGTGCCAAGAATTACAAACTTATCACCACAGATTTAAAAAAACCAAATTGGACTACCGCTAAAATAATTGGACCAGAAAAAGGAACACAAACACTGGAATCGTTTACCCGCAGTAAAGACTTTTTATTACTTACTTACAGTGACGGTATTAATAATCATGTGTACAAATACAACACTAAATATTTTTCGAGTACAGAAGTAAAATTACCCTTTACTGGTTTAGTAAATATTTCTTGCATGGACACCAAAAGCAATGATTTTTTTATAGCCATAACTTCTTGGAACAAACCATTCACCGAATTTTTATTTGATGCCAATACGGATACTTTTTCAGCGAGCCCGTTTAACAAACCAGCAGTCTATCCAGACTCCTACAAGAATTTAGTTGTGGAAGAAGTGGAGGTTAAAGGACACGATGGCGTAATGATACCGCTCTCTATTATTTATAAAAAAGGATTAAAAAAAGATGGTTCGAATGTTTGCTTAATAGATGCATATGGAGCATACGGTATCAGTATGTCGCCCTATTTTAACATTAGATTAAATTCACTTGCAGTAAAAGGAGTTGTCATCGCTATTCCGCATGTACGCGGCGGTAGTGAAAAAGGACAAGATTGGTACAAAGCAGCTTACAAAACGACAAAACCCAACACTTGGAAAGATTTTATCAGTTGTGGAGAATACCTTGTTGCACAGGGTTATACTTCACCAAGTAAATTGGCAGGAACAGGCACGAGTGCTGGCGGAATATTAATTACGAGAGCAATTACAGAAAGACCAGATTTGTTTGCCGCTGCTATTTGCAATGTTGGTGTCGCCAATGCCATGCGGGCTGAATTTTCTTCAAATGGACCAGTCAATATCCCAGAATTTGGCACCGTAAAAGATGAAACTGAATGTAAAGCTCTATGTGAGATGGACGGAATGCAACATGTTAAAACGGGGGTAAAATATCCTGCTGTAATTTGTATTGCTGGTTGGAACGACCCTCGAGTGGTCGCATGGCAACCTGGAAAATTTGCAGCTGCTGTTCAAAATGCTTCTACTTCCGGCAAACCAGTATTGATGAAAGTAAACTACGACAACGGTCATTTCACCGAAGACAAAGAGGTTACTTTTGCAAATTTTGCTGATCAATATGCTTTTGCGCTATGGCAATGCGGTCATCCCGATTTTCAGTTGAAGAAATAATTTACTTAAGTAAAATAAAAAAATATTTTT
>NZ_JADOVD010000029.1:0-9541 GCF_015752245.1 Flavobacterium sp. CG_9.10 | reverse complement strand
CACTCCACCAGCGGTGACAGTAACAGCAACTCTTGTGAATCCTAAATGTAATGGAGGAACTGACGGTTCGATTACTGTTAATGCTACGGGAGGAACTGCTCCTTTGATGTACTCTCTAAATGATGGTGCTACTTACCAATCGTCTAATGTGTTTACTGCTTTAGCAGCTGGACAATATCAATGGGCGGTTAAAGAGAACAATGGTTGTATTTCCAGAGGTACGGTTAATTTAATTAATCCTGTAATGATAGTTGCATCAGCAACACCTACAAATCCTAAATGTAATGGAGGAGCCGACGGTTCATTTACCATCACAGCAACAGGAGGAACAGGGGTATTGATGTACTCTGCAGATAATGGAGCAAATTACCAAACTTCTAATGTATTTGCTGCTCTTAAGGCTGGGGAATACAAATGGGTGGTAAAAGATGCCAATGGATGTATGATGAGTGGAACTGTTAACTTAGTGAATCCGATATTAATTTCGGTATCTGTAGCGGCAGTAAACCCTTCATGTTGTGAAGCTTTAAAAGATGGTTCAATCACATTGAACGCTTCTGGCGGAACGGGTGCATTCATGTATTCCATCAATGGTGGAACTACGTACCAAACATCTAATTTCTTTGGTAGTTTAACTGCGGGAGTGTACAATTGGATTGTGAAAGATGCGAACAACTGTGTTATAAGCGGTACGGTTACTTTACGTAACCCAACTGATCCACTTGCTAAACCAGCTGCGCCAACTGTGACTGCTAGTTTTACAGCATATCCAGTTCCTTTTAAAGATGTTCTTACAATCAGATACGATTTTGATTACCAATCTGACGTCACAATTGAAGTATTAAATTCACAAGGAATGCCTATACTTTCAAAAACTGATACTAATAGTTATTTAGGCAAAGAAATTATGCTACACCTTCATACATATCAAGGTCAAGAGCAAGTTTATCTTGTCAAAGTAACTACTGATAGAGGAAGTAGCGTTAAAAAAGTAATGTCTTCTAAATAATTTTAAATAATTAACTAATCCTATAAAATATAGAGAAGGATTGGAGTTTAAGATTAAACCTCGAAAGTTATACTTTCGAGGTTTTTTTTTGACTTTTTTCTCGCACTGAAATCAGCATATTTCAAATTTTGGCCGTAAGGGACTTTTGAAAAATGGAGTTGTACTTTAAATAATCAAGGATAAAACTGATTTGTGGGATAATAAAATCATTTCCAAAAAAAAGAGGATTTTAAACATAAAACACTAAATACGTTGAAGGAAATAGACAAAATACCTGTTAATAGGACGCTATAAAAATACCATTATGGTTATAAGAAATAACACCATTTTAAGATCTTTTATACTAGTTCATTAAACACCATTTCAGATGTCTTTTTTATGAATCCATAATCTATAAGGTTAATTTATATTTAATTGAATTAAAGCTTTCTTTTTAAGTCTAAAGCGATAGTGAGCTAGATTGTAAGAATTAAATTCGCCCATTTCTCCACTGATTTATAAACCAAAAAATTCCAAAATTGGATAAAAAATAATTTAGATAATAGGATTAGAATTTATCACATTTTATCTTTTTTTATGTGACGATTCCAACGAAAAAAATAAAGTACGGTAAGTAAGAAAAATTGTGTTTAATTTGTCGTTATTTTTAACACGTAATACACTAACAATCAATACATTACGTTTTTGTTAATTTTTATTTCTATCTTAATTTTCTTATTTAATGATGTTCTTTGTCGATATAAATGGTGATTTAATCGAGTATAATTTTGTTTTTCTGTCTCTTTTTGATTTAATGATTAATTTTAATCTCAGTAAATAATTAAGTTGTTTTTTAATTAAACAGCTTTTAAAAAAGTTTGTGGATAGGGATGTGTTTCTCCACATTATTATATCCTGATTATGAAGGTTAACTTCATTAATTTTAAATGAAGATGGCTTATTTGCTGTTAGTTACATTTCCAAAAAATGTAAGATTCCAGTTTTTTCCTAATTACTATTTAATGTTAATTACTTAAAATTAACAGTCTGAATTTTTTCGCAAATCGATTTTATTTGGTAAAAGAAATGTTGTTTTTATTGAGCAAATAAAAACATTCATTAATGACGGTGACTTCATTATTTTGAATGAAGAGAGTTGATGTTATCTTAAAGTTTTTCTATCCCAAGTCTGTAAACTTCCTTTTATATCTAATGTATGGTGCTAAAATACTTTTATTATGAAAAAGAGTACACTTCTACAGTTTTTCGTTAATTTATATGGCAAAATAACCAATAGCCTTTTGACGAAAAATGCCCTTTCTAAATTAAATTTTCCAAAATTTAATGAGAGAACTTCAATCGATTTTTTATCGAGATTATGGACCAGTCATTGGCGCCAGTCAATTGCTAAGCCTCTATTATGTTTGGCAGTTATGCTGATGGGCTACACAATTAATGCTCAGAATATTCAAGGTGTTGTTCCCGTAAAATATCCCCTTACCGGTTCTGGAGTGGATGGCGATGCCTTTGCTCATACACCTGATTTTACTAATTCTCTTTACATTAATACAGGAGACTTGTTTGACAATCTTCATCCCACTATTGCTGGGCATGGTTTGATTAATCCTCTTACTGGTGAAGTTTTTTACAAACCCAGTCTTACAGGATCTCAATCAATTCCTGTAACCTATCAGTTGAAGGATCCTTATCAAAATGATCCAACCATCTTTACTTCTTCCAATAAAATAAATGATAATCCTGGTACTTATACTTGGGGCGCTGGAAGCTCACCACCCAAAAATGAAATCCAAAATTGTGGAGTTCATTTTAGTTATGGTGATCCTGATAAAATAGGAGGGACAAGTACTGACGGAATAAGCTTTGTTACTCCTGGTGGTGTAAGAGGATCTTCTACAGATTTGTGGTGCCTTTTTGCCGGTGACCGTCAGACAATCAATGGAAGTAGTTACATTGATTTCGAGTTTTTACAAGCACCATTAACAATCACAGGTGCTGTTTATGGCTCCCCTGATCCCTTTAGCAACGTGGCTCCAATTACCGGTGGTAGTGGTGGATTTGTTACTAGAGCACCCGCTTCAACAGGTGGACGAACACCAGGTGATATTTTAGTTACTATCGAATTTACACAAGGAGGTGGTGATGCTACCGTTGTGATTCGAAAATGGTCATTATTAGGTGGGGTTTACGAATATGTTGTTATTCCGAATACTTCTTTTCCAAATCAAATCTTTATTACCAATAACGACTCATATACCCCGGTGCCTTTTGATGTTTTTGGAGTGAATCCTGGGATATATGCGCCCAATCAATTCGCTGAGGGTGCAATCAATCTTACTCAAGTTTTTTTAACAAGTCAGAATCAAAATCCATGTTTCGTCTTAAGTACTGTGTTTATTAGAACACGGTCTTCAGGAAGTTCATCTCAATCTGAATTGAAAGATTTCCCTTCCGCTCCAATACAATTAAATTTGGATTTGACTCCAAATGCTAATGCAGGAGCTGATAAAGTTTTGACTTGCACCACTACTTCACTTGCTCTAAGCGGGTCTTCTACAACAGCAGGCGCAACTTACTCGTGGGTTGCCAGTAATGGCGGTCATATCGTTTCGGGAGCTAACACAGCTACGCCAATTGTTGATATGGCAGGTACCTATACGTTAAGTGTTTCCATTCCATCGAATCCTTTGTGTAAAGGAACTGATATCGCATTGGTAACCTTAAATAATACTCCGCCTAACGCTAATGCAGGAGCTGATAAGGTGTTAAACTGTACTGTTACTTCAATTGCCCTAAGCGGATCTTCCACAACAGCGGGAGCTACTTACTCTTGGGCTGCCAGCAATGGAGGAAATATCGTTTCGGGAGGAACAACAGCTACGCCAACCGTTAATGCGGCAGGTACGTATACGTTAACCGTTACCGATCCGGCCAATGGCTGTACTGCTACCGATATAGCATTGGTTACCCTTAACAATACAGCACCAAACGCTAATGCAGGAGCTGATAAAGTGTTGACTTGTACTGTTACTTCAATTGCCTTAAGCGGATCTTCCACAACAGCGGGAGCTACTTATTCTTGGGCTGCCAGCAATGGAGGAAATATCGTTTCCGGAGGAACAACAGCTACGCCAACCGTTAATGCAGCAGGTACTTATACGTTAACCGTTACCAATCCAGCCAACGGCTGTACTGCTACTGATATAGCATTGGTTACTCTTAACAATACAGCACCTAATGCTAATGCAGGAGCTGATAAAGTGTTGACTTGTACTGTTACTTCAATTGTCTTAAGCGGATCTTCCACAACAGCGGGAGCTACTTACTCTTGGGCTGCCAGCAATGGAGGAAATATCGTTTCCGGAGGAACAACAGCTACGCCAACCGTTAATGCAGCAGGTACGTATACGTTAACCGTTACCAATCCAGCTAACGGCTGTACGGCTACCGATATAGCTTTGGTAACTTTAGACAGTTCATTACCTAATGTGAATGCAGGAGCCGACAAAGTGTTGACTTGTACTGTTACTTCAATTGCCTTAAGCGGATCTTCCACAACAGCGGGAGCTACTTTTTCTTGGGCTGCCAGCAATGGAGGATTTATCGTTTCCGGAGGAACAACAGCTACACCAACCGTTAATGCAGCAGGTACTTATACGTTAACCGTTACCAATCCAGCCAACGGCTGTACCGCTACCGATGTAGCCTTGGTGACTCTAAACAACACGGCACCTAATGCTAATGCAGGAGCAGATAAAGTGTTGACTTGTACTGTTACTTCAATTGCCTTAAGCGGATCTTCCACAACAGCGGGAGCTACTTTCTCTTGGGCTGCCAGCAATGGAGGATTTATCGTTTCCGGAGGAACAACAGCTACGCCAACAGTTAATGCAGCAGGTACGTATACGTTAACCGTTACCAATCCAGCCAACGGCTGTACCGCTACTGATGTAGCATTGGTGACTCTAAACAATACAACACCAAATGTTAATGCAGGAGCAGATAAAGAGTTGACTTGTACTATTACTTCAATTGCCTTAAGCGGATCTTCCACAACTGCGGGAGCTACTTTCTCTTGGGCTGCCAGCAATGGAGGATTTATCGTTTCCGGAGGGACAACAGCTACACCAACCGTTAATGCAGCAGGTACTTATACGTTAACCGTTACCAATCCAGCCAACGGCTGTACCGCTACCGATATAGCATTGGTAACTTTAGACAATTCATTACCTAATGCTAATGCAGGAGCCGACAAAGTGTTGACCTGTACCGTTACTTCAATTGCCCTAAGCGGATCTTCCACAACAGCGGGAGCTACTTACTCTTGGGCTGCCAGTAATGGAGGATTTATCGTTTCCGGAGGAACAACAGCTACGCCAACAGTTAATGCGGCAGGTACGTATACGTTAACTGTTACCAATCCAGCCAACGGCTGTACTGCTACCGATATAGCATTGGTTACTCTAAACAATACAGCACCTAATGCTAATGCAGGAGCAGATAAAGTGTTGACTTGTACTGTTACTTCAATTGCCTTAAGTGGATCTTCCACAACAGCGGGAGCTACTTTCTCTTGGGCAGCCAGCAATGGAGGATTTATCGTTTCCGGAGGAACAACAGCTACGCCAACAGTTAATGCAGCAGGTACGTATACTTTAACTGTTACCAATCCAGCCAACGGCTGTACCGCTACTGATGTAGCATTGGTGACTCTAAACAATACAACACCAAATGTTAATGCAGGAGCAGATAAAGTGTTGACTTGTACTGTTACTTCAATTGCCTTAAGCGGATCTTCCACAACTGCGGGAGCTACTTTCTCTTGGGCAGCCAGCAATGGAGGATTTATCGTTTCCGGAGGAACAACAGCTACACCAACCGTTAATGCAGCAGGTACTTATACGTTAACCGTTACCGATCCAGCCAATGGCTGTACTGCTACTGATATAGCATTGGTTACTCTTAACAATACAGCGCCTAATGTTAGTGCAGGAGCTGATAAAGTGTTAACTTGTACTGTTACTTCAATTGCCTTAAGCGGATCTTCCACAACAGCGGGAGCTACTTACTCTTGGGCTGCCAGCAATGGAGGATTTATCGTTTCCGGAGGAACAACAGCTACGCCAACCGTTAATGCAGCAGGTACGTATACGTTAACCGTTACCAATCCAGCTAACGGCTGTACGGCTACCGATATAGCTTTGGTAACTTTAGACAGTTCATTACCTAATGTGAATGCAGGAGCCGACAAAGTGTTGACTTGTACTGTTACTTCAATTGCCTTAAGCGGATCTTCCACAACAGCGGGAGCTACTTATTCTTGGGCTGCCAGCAATGGAGGATTTATCGTTTCCGGAGGAACAACAGCTACACCAACCGTTAATGCGGCAGGTACATATACGTTAACCGTTACCAATCCAGCCAATGGCTGTACTGCTACTGATATAGCATTGGTTACTCTAAACAATATAGCACCTAATGCTAATGCAGGAGCTGATAAAGTGTTGACCTGTACCGTTACTTCAATTGCCTTAAGCGGATCTTCCACAACCGCGGGCGCTACTTTCTCTTGGGCTGCCAGCAATGGAGGATTCATCGTTTCCGGAGGAACAACAGCTACACCAACCGTTAATGCAGCAGGTACTTATACTTTAACTGTTACCAATCCAGCCAACGGCTGTACTGCTACAGATATAGCATTGGTTACCCTCAACAATACAGCACCTAACGCAAATGCAGGCGCTGATGCTCAGATATTATGCAGTACCACTAGTGTAGTTCTATCGGGTTCTTCCACAACAGTAGGAGCTACTTTCTCTTGGGTTGCCAGCAATGGAGGAAATATCGTTTCCGGAGCAACAACAGCTACACCAACAGTTGATGCAGCAGGTACGTATACATTAACCGTTACCAATCCGGCCAACGGCTGTACCGCTACCGATTTTGCTTTGGTAACTGTTCAAATTTGCGTAAAAGCGCTATGTACTTATACTCAAGGGTATTATGGTAATGCTGGAGGAACTTCCTGTGCTGACGGAATTAAATACTCTACTATTGGGTTGATTGAAAAAGCTTTGGCTTATTATGGAGGTACAATGACTCTTGGTTTGACTGGACATTCTGTTTTGGTCAATAATGCACAAGCTGTTATCAATGTAATGCCAGGAGGTGGAGGTAGTCGTGTACTATCTGCAGGAGACTATTCTATCACTAATTTACCTTCTAGCTATTTGTCTAAACAAGGCAGAATCAATAATACTTTGTTGGCTCAGACACTTGCTTTAGGTCTTAACATAGGTATAAATGGAGCTCTTGGTGATTTTGCATTGCAAGCGGGAACTTTCGCTATTGCCATGCCAGCAGGTGGTTGTGGATCAGATACTCCAAAAGTACGCTCTTGTAATCCTGATGGAACCGTGAATAATGAATATAAATATTACACTATTCCTAGTAACATTGTAACCGCTTTAGGAGCTAATGCTACCGTACAAGGATTGTATAATTTAGCAAACCAAGCTTTAGGTGGAGGATCAACCAATGGTCTTACACTTTCACAAATAGCAAGTGCGGTAGATTTAATCAACAATGCTTTTGATGAATGTAGAATATTCGTAGGGTATAATATTCAACCATTAGTATGTCCTATTCTTACAATCGCACCAACAACTACCAGTAAAATGGAACCAGCAGGTTTTGATGCGTATCCTGTGCCATTCAAAGATGTGTTGACCATTCAATATAAATTTGATTATGTGTCCGATGTTAAAATTGAAGTAATCAATGCAACTGGAAGAACAGTGCTTACCAAAGAAGATAGCAATAGTTATTTAAACGAAGAAGTTGCGCTAAACCTTAAAATGAATAGAGGTCAAGAGCAAGTATATGTTGTAAAAGTAACTACGAATCGAGGAAGTAGTGTGAAAAAAGTAATGTCTTCAAAATAGTAGAATTAATAATCTAATCCTATAAAATATAGAGAAGGGTTGGATAGTGGGATTAAACCTCGAAAGTCTTACTTTCGGGGTTTATTTCTACTTTTGTTAATTGAGTTCGAAGTTGTTTTTTTAAAATAACCTCGTTGGGTTAATAAAGAATATTAGTATAGAATCCCTACAAATGAATATCCTTTTGATGATGGTGCACTTCATACAACTTTTATGGAGATGGCTTGTTTTGATGGTTGTTGCAGTTTCCTAAAGATGTAAACTTCCAGTTTTTAGTACTATTAAATACTTAGATTGATAGTAAAATTTCCCCCCAAATTGATTTTTATTACCGTAAGTGAAATGTTGTTTTTATGATACAAATAAAGACACTCATTAATGATGGTGACTTCATGATTTATATGAAGATGGATTATGTTTTTCTAAACGTTTTTCTATCCCAGATCTGTAAACTTCCTTTTATAACTAATATATGGTATTAAACTACTTTAATCATGAAAAAGAGTACAATTTTCGAGTTTTTCGAAGACTTATCGAGCAAATTAATGAATTGCTCGATACCGAAAAACACCCTTTCTAAATTAGATTTTTTTAAGTCTAATGAGAGAAATCCAATAGATTATATATCACATTTTATCGACTTACTGCTAACAAAAACTTTATTTACCCTCAAAAATCAATTGAAATGCAGGTCTTTACTGGTTTTGATGATTTTTTTAACGGGATTTTTTATAATTCCATCTGCTTTATACTCTCAAACACCACCCTTGCCCGATGAGAAGAGTTGTGTTTCAAAGGATTTATTAGTTGTTGGCGCTAGGTTGGACATTGGTGAATGTTTCCAATGTAATATAGGTGATCAACCTGTAAAATTTAATTTAATTCTAAGTATCAATAATAAAACAGGTTCATTTAGACCAACCTTTGCATTTTGGGGAACGCTTGAAGTAACAGAACCTGGGGCTGGCTTGGGTGGTGTGGACAAAGTAACTACATCTTCAATCTCTGGCTGTAATGATATTACAGGTTTGCCGCCAAATGAAATAACTGACTTAACATTTCTAGAAATTCCCTATAAATGCGGAACTACATTAAAATTAACGAATCTTTTCCTTGCATGGACTGACGCCTCTAAGGTTGTAGATCAGACCAGTGCCAATAGTTGTGACAATTTAACTACAAAATTAAATTCGAAGAAAGTTCTGGATATCTCCCCAAAATGTGGAACTCTTCTTGAAATAGAAATTAAAACACCTCTTGATGTAACTGTAAACCAACCTAGTATTTGTAACGGACAAACAGCTACTTTAACGGCTAATGCAACCGGTGGCAATGGTACCTACAGTTACAAATGGAGTACAGGCGAAACATCTCCAAGTATTGATGTTTCACCAGCGTCAAATACCGAATATACTGTTACAGTGACCGCTCCATCTACTTTTGACCCTACTAAAACATGTTCTGCTTCCTTTACAGCTAAGGTAACTGTAAATCCAAATCCAGCAGCACTTGTATTAACAGGAAGTTCTATCTGTACATCAGTAACAGGAACAGGAAGTATCACATCTGGTACATCTGCTCTTAACGTTAA
>NZ_JADOVD010000028.1:0-15024 GCF_015752245.1 Flavobacterium sp. CG_9.10 | reverse complement strand
ACAGTGGCAGTAGCCGAACATTCTCCTGTGGCATCAGCCAAGATTGGTGTTACCGGAGCAGTATTGTCTTTTACAACTATGTTTTGTGTAGCTGTTGCTGTTAATCCAGCACCATCTGTTACGGTCCAAGTCACCACTGTTAATCCTAATGGGAACGCAGTAGGTGCATCATTGCTGACTGAAGCTACTGAACAATTATCTGCTGTTACTGGAGTGCCTAAAACCACATTGGTAGAAGTACATGCAGCATTCGTTGTGCCTGTTGTAGCTGTAGGTGCAGTAATCGTTGGGTTAATGTTATCTTTCACCGTTACCGTAAAACTACATGTATCTGTGCCACAAGAATTTGTTGCTGTAATAGTTACATTTGTTACACCTTTTCCAAAAGTTGCACCACTTCCAGTACCATTAGTTGTTGCTAATGTAGTTGCGCCGCTTAGTGAATAAGTATAGGTTGGCGCAGGTGTACCTGTAGCAGTTGCTGTGTAGCTTACTGTTGCATTACAAACGCCTGCTGAAGTATCTGAAGTTAAATTTGAAGGGCAAGTAGCGAATACTGGAGCTTTGTTCACTGTAATAGTTACACTACCACTTGCCGATGCGCTACAACCTGGTGTATCTCCGTAGGCGACACTAACAAGATTATAAGTTGTATCAGAAGTTAAAGCTGCTGTTGTGAGTGTAAAATTCCCACCATTATTTAGACTGGCTGTAATGTTAGAACCTCCATTAATATTATAAGTTACTGTTCCATCATTTGGACCAGTGAATTTGATTAATGTCGTAGAGCCAGAACAAATTGGGTTAGCGCCAGTAATTGAGATAGTTGCAGCAGGTAAAGCTCTTAGGGATACCGTTGCACTGCCTGAAAGATCTGCTGCTATTGATGAACAGTTTGCATTGCTTAAAGTAAGGATACTATAAGTAGTTGCTATGCTTGGACTGACAGAAACACTAATAGGACTACTGCTTCCACTAAACGGAATGCCGCCAGTTATAGTTCCGCTCCAAGGACCAGTTCCTGCTACTGCTATATTTAATGTCGTACTGTTGCCAGTACAAATGGTTTGCGTTCCACTGATTATCCCTGTTGGACGCGGATTAACTGAAAGCGTAATCGCATTACTTGTTGCAGTTGGTGTAGAGGGACAAATTGCATTGCTTGTCATAACAACAGTAATACTACCACCTGTTGTTCCTGTCTCTGTATATGTTACTCCAGTTCCAACTGCTGTAGTTCCTTTGTACCACTGGTAAGAAGGCGTAGTTCCACCATTGGTTGGTGTGGCAGTAAAGGTTACTGCGGTTCCAGAACATGTTGGATTCACTCCTGATGTTATTCCTATACTTACGGACGTTGTAAGGATTGGATTAACTGTTAAGGCAATTGCATTACTTGTTGCAGTTGTTGATGTAACACAGCTAAGACTACTCGTCATTAAAACTGTAATGCTACCTGCTGTTGTTCCTGGATTGGCGTATGTTGAAGCTGTTTGACCTACTATATCCACACCGGCTTTTTTCCATTGATATGAAGGTGTACCACCGTTGGATGGTGTTGCAGTAAAGGTTACTGAGCTGCCATTACAAGTTGGATTGATTCCTGATGTAATTGCTATGCTTACCGATGGTGTAACCTTAGCAGTTACAGCAAGTGCGATAGAATTACTTGTTGCAGTGGGTGTAGACACGCAAATTGCATTGCTTGTCATAACAACAGTAATACTAACACCTGTTGTTCCTGTATCAGTATATGTTGAAGCTGTTTGACCTGCAATATCAACACCGGCTTTTTTCCATTGGTAAGAAGGTGTACCACCGTTGGTCGGTGTTCCAGTAAAGGTTACTGCGGATCCAGAACATGTTGGATTAACTCCTGATGTTATCGCTATGCTTACTGATGGTGTAACATTTGCAGTTACTGCAAGCGTAATAGCATTGCTTGTTGAAGTGGGTGTAGACGGACAACTTGCATTGCTTGTCATTACGACGGTAACAACACCTCCTGTTGATCCTGCGTCAGAATAAGTAGCACTGTTTGTTCCGACATTCCCTCCGTCTTTTTTCCATTGGTAAGAAGGCGTAGTTCCACCATTGGTTGGAGTTGCAGTAAAGATTACTCCGGTTCCAGAACATGTTGGATTCACTCCTGATGTTAGTGCTATACTTACGGATGTTGTAAGGATTGGATTAACTGTTAAGCCAATTGCATTACTTATTGCAGTTGGTGATGTAACACAGCTAAGACTGCTGGTCATTACAACTGTAATGCTACCTGCTATTGTTCCAGGATCGGTATATGTTGAAGCTGTTTGACCTACTATATCCACACCGGCTTTTTTCCATTGATATGAAGGTGTACCACCGTTGGATGGTGTTGCAGTAAAGGTTACTGAGCTGCCATTACAAGTTGGATTGATTCCTGATGTAATTGCTATGCTTACCGATGGTGTAACCTTAGCAGTTACAGCAAGTGCGATAGAATTACTTGTTGCAGTGGGTGTAGAGGGACAAATTGCATTGCTTGTCATAACAACAGTAATACTACCACCTGTTGTTCCTGTATCAGTATATGTTGAAGCTGTTTGACCTGCAATATCAACACCGGCTTTTTTCCATTGGTAAGAAGGTGTACCGCCGTTGGTTGGCGTTGCGGTAAAGGTTACTGAGCTACCATTACAAGTTGGATTAACTCCTGATGTTATCGCTATGATTACTGATGGTGTAACATTTGCAGTTACTGCAAGTGTAATAGCATTGCTTGTTGCAGTTGGTGTAGACGGACAAATCGCATTGCTTGTCATTACAACTGTAATAACACCACCTGCTGTACCTGCATCTAAATAAGTAGCACTGTTTGTTCCTACATTCACTCCATCTTTCTTCCACTGGTATGATGGTGTTGCTCCGCCATTGGTTGGCGTTGCTGTAAAGATTACTGGTGTTCCAGAACAGGTAGGATTAGCTCCGCTGGTAATTGAAATGCTTACGGACGGTGTAAGAATTGGATTAACTGTAACAGTTGGATTTAAAGTTGGACTCGTATATATGTCCTGTCCCGTTGGAATACTCGGACAACTACTATTTAAAGATGCTAAGCCAGTCAATGAAAATGGAGAGCCCGCTGTAGTTGTTGGTGTAGCATTGATTGAGAATACCACATCATCATTTGATCCAAGTTTTGTGGAATTCGATAATGTAACTATATTACCTGATAGACTAATAGTCCATCCAGCCGAGGTATAGGAAATAATTGTTGGGGTACCTAAACTCGAAAATGTTGCAGGTAAGGTTACCTTAATACAACCAACCTTATTATTAGAGCTATTACTAGTTCCTGTAGCCGTTAATGTAAAATTTGTAGAAGTGTTAAGACATGCTGACGTGGGTGATATAGACAATGTCCATGAAGCACTATCCGTAAACAACCACTCCGCATGTCTTAATGATGTAACCCCATCCGCAGTTAATTTAAAATTTGCCCCAGCGGCATCCCCATCATTAGGCACCCACCATGTGGATGAAACATCCCCATTTGCATCTGCAATAGCGGTGAATGGTTGATGGTATTGTGCATCCGTACCGGAGGGAACGCCATCGGTATGTAAGACTTGTAAGGTTACCGTTTCACCTGGCGTAAAACCAGTTCCTGTAATTATTGCGGTTGCTCCAGGAGGATAATCCAATAGATCAGTTGCAATTGTCTGCCCAAAAGCCAGACTAGCAAAAAACAAATTGGTAATTAAAAAAACGAAGGTTAAAAATCTTGATTTAGGTAGAAATGTTTTCATACTTATTGAATTAAAATAATTATATAAAAAATACGATATGTCTAACTGTAAAATGTAAATCAATAGAATGGGGGTTCTATTTGGCTGATTTATTGCAATGGAAATCATTTGAAAAAAATAAAAAATGCTTTTCTGTAGGTAAAAAAACATCTTAATAAGAACCTAATTTTTAGATACTTGAATACTAATGTATAAAATTAAGAATTCATTAATCTTCTTTTTTTTACATTTTCGATAAAATGACTATTTAAAGCTACCAACTACATATTTTGTATTTTTCAACTTAATGAAAATGAAAAAAAATAGTAAGAATGTAATTTTTTTAAATCAATTTTTATATTAAATTGAAAAATTTTTTCTTAAAAAAATTGTTGAATTATCGTAATCTAAAGTGTTCTACATCTAACTAAAAACAAAAATCAATGCTGTTTTTATTAATTCACAAAACTGAAATTGAGAAAACTCATATATAATTACATTTCCATACTGCCGGATTGAAAAAAATATAATTCCTATTCCTACTTTCATTGCGTTAATTAATCGTTCACAGGTTGTAGATATACCTAGGATTCGATTGAATAATCTAAGCAGCAATCAATAAATATGGAGCAAAAAAAATCCCATTCACCTAGGCGAATGGGATACTCGGTCTTAGAAATAAAGCTTATATTATTTTTGAAATTAAAAATTAAAATTCAATTCAAAAAGATCATTTTTCTTATTTCAAAACAGTAAACTCTATTTGAGAGTCATTGTAAACTCTGTGTGTTTGCTTTTGGAAATCTTCTGGTTTTGCATAAAAAATATTATTTACAAAAGTCTGTGGATTCAAATCAATTAATGGAAAACAGGTACTTTGAATTTGAATTTGGATTTTGTGTCCTTTTTTAAAGGTATGGAAAACATCTTGCAATTTGATGTTAACCGCCGTTTTTTCATTGGCAACAAAAGGTTCCGGATTTGAAAAACTATTTCTACAACGCCCACGCATCACTTCGCTTCTAACCATCATATGATAATTACTCATTTTCAGGTACGGAGCAATTTCCTTGGTTTCCGCTTCGTCTTTTGGAAAAACATCAATCACTTTAACAATCCAATCGGCGTCAGTTCCTGAAGTCGAAACTTTCAGTTTGGCTAAAATATCTCCTGCCAAAGTAGTATTATCGTTTAGAACTTCGGTTTCAAAAACTACTACATCCAGGCGTCTTGCAGCAAATCGCTGATCGTCCGTCATATATTTCCTTGGCGTAATTCCTTTTTGATTAATATCTTCAAATGATGGAACCGGTTTTTTAGGATCACTTATAAATTCTTGAAATGATATATTCTTAGCTCCCATTTTTCTCAATTTATTTTCCTGCAAAAAGAAATCTTGCTTCTCCGTATTTTTGGGTGGCCAAGTCTCGTATGTTTTCCACTCTTTGTTACCGGTATCAAAAACATAGGCTTCGGGTAGTTTATTTTCCCCTTTTCCATTATTTTTCAAAAAGTGACGAAAAAAGTTGGCTTCAATATTTTTCTGAAAAAACCCAGAAATACTATCTCCAAATTTAATATTACCAATAACCTGTTCGGCTGAATTTCTTGCCCAATCCCCGTGACTCCAAGGACCCATCACGATAGTATTGTAATTTTTGCTGCTTTTTTCAATCGTACTGTAGGTGTTTAATGGACCATACAAATCTTCGGCATCGAACCAACCTCCAACAATCATTACTGCTGGTTTAATCGTTTTCAAATGCTGTAAAATGCCTCTTTTTTTCCAAAAATCATCATAGTTAACATGCTCTTTTAGCTGTTGCCAAAATTCGTCTTCCTTTCCATAATATTTATCTAAATTAGACAAAGAACCAGCGTCTAAAAAAAACTGATAATCATCTTTTGTGCCTAAATCCGGAAATTTGTACCATGCTTCAGTAGTTCGTTTTGACTTTTGTGGGCCAAACAATGGAGTTGCCTTCCAATAACTTAATAAGTACGCTCCGTTATGATGAAAATCATCAAAAAAGAAATCACTGATACAGGCCTGTGGAGAAACGGCTTTCAATGCAGGATGATTACTCAATAAAGAATAGGTAGCATAGAATCCAGGATAAGAAATACCCCAAGTCCCGACATTCCCATTGTTATTAGCAATATTTTTAACTAACCAATCGATAGTGTCGTAAGTATCTGATGCCTCATCGGTGTCTTTTTTACTTTTTTTATTGGGTATGTATGCACGCATATTGTCGTATAATCCATCGCTCATAAAACGACCACGAACATCTTGATATACTACAATATAACCCTCTTTCATCATTGTCTCACTTGGCGAAATGCTTTTTTTAAATTGGTTTTCCCCGTAAGGAGCGCAATTATAAGGTGTTCTTTGCATGATAATCGGATATTTTTTGGAGACATCCTTTGGAGAATAAATAGCAGTAAAGAGCTCTACTCCATCACGCATTTTAATGTGAACCTCTTTTTTAGTGTAATTTTCAGCAACAAAATTCACTTTATTGTCTTGTGCAAAGACTAGTGCTCCAATAAATAAAAGTGAAATAACAAGTAATTTTTTCATGAGTTTGATTAGATAAAATGTTTTGAAAGGTAAAAAAATCTCAATGATTAAATTGAGATTAATGGTTTTGTTTTTTCGAATCTAAAAATTTACGTTTTAAACGTAACAAGTAAACAATTTTAAAACTAACCGCGGTAGCAATCCAATTTTAGAATCCAGTATTACTTTGTCTTATTAAAACTTTCGATTCCAGTTTTTAGCCACATTTCATATTCAGCGGCTGCTACATAACTGATTGTTGGTTTTGAAATATTTAAACTATTTCCTTCCAAATCAGTTAGAACATATAAAGGCTGGGTATTGGTTTTATATTTTGAAATCATAAAATCCGTCCACTTATCCCCTGTCGTTTCGATATCAGAACCTGTTGTTTTCGAAACAAATTGTTCGTTTTTAGGCAACTCTCGTTTATCATCCACGTATAAAGAAATTAGTACGACTTGATTTTTTAACAAGGATAAAACACTAGGTACTGACCAGACATTATTTTCCATTTTTCTGCAATTCACGCAGGCATAACCCGTAAAATCAAGCATTATGGGTTTATTTACTGTTTTGGCGTAGGCCAAACCTTTCTCATAATCATCAAAAACAACCAAACCGTGTGGTCCGCTTTTTGCCCCATCCGGCAAAACAACTGATGATTCCGTTACTCCGGAACCTCCAAAACCCATTGGACTTTCGCTATATTCCATTGGCGGCGGAAAAGCATTAATTAATTTTAATGGTGCTCCCCAAAGTCCGGGAATTAAATATATGGTAAAGATTAAAACAACTAATCCAAAGGATAATCTTCCCACAGAAATATGAGGTAAAGGACTGTCGTGCGGTAAAGTAATTTTTCCGAATAAGTAGAAGGCTAACGTTCCAAAAATAGCAATCCAAATAGCCAAGAAAACTTCCCGTTCTAATAAATGCATTTGCAAAACCAAATCAGCATTCGACAAAAATTTGAAAGCCAAAGCCAACTCCAGAAAACCTAATACTACCTTTACAGTATTCAGCCATCCACCTGATTTTGGTAAAGAATGCAACCAACCCGGAAACATGGCAAACAACATAAATGGTAAGGCTAATGCTAATGAAAAACCGAACATTCCTATAATTGGAGCGATACCTCCCTTGGAAGCGGCTTCCACTAATAATGTTCCTACAATAGGTCCCGTACAAGAGAACGACACAATGGCCAGTGCCAATGCCATAAATAAAATTCCAACTATTCCGCCTCTGTCGGCTTGACTGTCTACTTTATTAGCCCACGATTGAGGCAGCATAATTTCGAATGCACCAAGAAATGAAAATGCAAAAACAATTAATAAAACGAAGAAAATGATATTAAACCAAACATTCGTTGATAATGCGTTCAAAGCTCCGGCACCAAAAATCCAAGTCACTAAAAATCCTAAGACGACGTAGATAAATATAATGGAAACCCCGTAAATAAGTGCATTTTTAATCCCTTTGGCTCTTGATTTACTTTGCTTGGTAAAGAAACTTACCGTCATTGGAATCATCGGGAAGACACAAGGCGTAAGCAAAGCGGCAAATCCAGAGAAAAAAGCGATAAAAAATATGGACCATAGCCCTCTTTTAGTTACAGGATTTGAATCAGGCATATTAACTTTAGTAGGAATAACAGTCGCTTTTTCTACTTCGGTTTTTACAACCGTTGAATCTGATTTTACAGTACCTGCAGCTATAGCCTCTTTTTTAGAAGCATCAACTGAGGTTTTTAACGCTGAAGGAATCGCAAAAGTGAATTTTTTTTCCAAATTAATACACGCCTCTTTACAGACCTGATAATTCAAATCGACTTCAATTGTAGTAAGCTTTGGATTTATGATTGTAACCTGTTGCTGAATTTGAGCTTTATCGCGAAAAAAAGTTTCATTAACACCAAAAACATCATTAAAAGCGGTGGTAGTTTTGCTTTCTTTAGCTTTGCCCACTAAGGTAAAATTCCCTTTTTGATTTTTAAAAATAACCTCTAATGGCAGTGGTCCACCGTCAGGAGTGAACTGGGAATACATATGCCAGTCCTTTTCTATAACGGCATTAAAAGTAAGCAGGTAATTATTCTCCGATTTTTTTTCGATTTTAGTAGTCCATTTTGCAGGATCCAGAATTTGTGCATTTACTTTGGCGAAAGCCAAAAAAACAAGCAGTAAAAAAATAATTTTATTCCTCATTATTCTAATTGTATTTTAAGTATGTTTTCTTTTTTATTTTCTATTCTAAAACGTTCATCCTGACGAATCCCAATAACCCAGACTATTTGATTATTGGAACATAAAAGCCATGTATTTTCTTTTTCAATTAAGGACAATTTTTCGTCTTTAAAAAGCTTGCTTACTTTTTTGGATTTTCCTTCCATTCCAAAGGGCTGAAAAATATCTCCCTCCTTCCAATGGCGCAAAACCATAGGAAATTGTAATTTTTCCGCATCCACAAATATAGTTGTATTTGAAACTAAACTAATGTCGGCTACTTTACAAAACGAAAGTTTTAAGGGAATCTTAACTTCTTGCTGATTTTCTTCAATTACAAACTCTTCTTCATGTACAAAATTTATTGGACTTAGAATTAAAGAATCTCTATCTTTCAACAATCGATATTCCGTAGAAAAAACCTGTTTACCTGATTGACTTTCGACCAAATCATAAATATCGTCCCATGCCGAAAATCCAAATTCATTGAGCCATTGGTACAAATACGATCTATAATTCGGTAATTTCTTCAGTTGATTCAAATCAAAATGAATATCGTCACCTTCTTGCTTTGCCACTTGCTGATAAACTATTATTGAAGCATCTTCAACCATATCTTGTGCTTCCTGCAAATAGGTTTGCGTTTTTTGAAAGGCAGTTAGAAAATTGGAATTTAGTTCTTTTAACATTGGAACTAAATGATGACGGATTTTATTCCTCAAATATTTATCCGAAGCATTAGAGCTGTCTTCTCTCCAATGTATATTGTTTTCTTTTGCATAATTTTCAATTTCTTCCCTCGAAAAAAGTAAAAGTGGTCTAATTATGTTTTCATTTTTCTCCGGTATTCCAGTCAAACCCTCTAATCCGGTTCCTCGAGTAAGATTTATCAGAAAGGTTTCCAGATTATCATCGGCGTGATGTGCCGTCAGAATATAATCGTACTTTTCATTTTCCAAAAGCTCATAAAACCAATTGTATCGCAACTCCCGAGCGGCAACTTGCGTCGATAATTTATAATCTTCAGCAAAAGCTTTAGTATCAAATTGTGTTACAAAAAGAGGAATCGTGTTCGCATTTGCATATTCCTGAACAAAATTCTGATCTTCAAAACTTTCCATTCCTCGAAGCTGAAAATTGCAATGCGCAATCGCTATTTCATAATTTAACTTATGAAACAAATTAGCCATTACCATACTGTCTAATCCTCCGCTTGTGGCCAAAAGCAACTTTTTCCCCTTTAAAAACTGGAAATTATGGGTGAGATCATTTTGTAATTTGTGTAGCATTTTTCAAATTTAGTTATTTTAAATCATACCAAGAAATAACATTGGCAATGGTACGTTTTTGATTATCCAATCCTGCGTAAACCAACGTTTTGCCCCTCACATTATCCTTGGCGAGATTCTCAAAATAAAGCAATCCCTTAAATAAATCCTGAGACACTGTTGCCGTAGCCTTAATTTCGATTACATCCAGCAAATCATCGTCCTGCGAAATCAAATCGACTTCATGACCGGCTGAATCGCGCCAAAACCAAAATTCCTTCATTAAATTCTGATGATAATTTTGCTTCACATATTCAGAAACTATCATGTTTTCAAACAGATGTCCTATGTATGAATTGAATTTAACTTGATTTTCATCTTTTATCTTCAATAAATGACAAAGCAATCCTGTGTCATAAAAATAGAGTTTTGGACTTTTGATTACCCGTTTGTCATAATTTTTATGATGAGGTTGCAGTAAAAACAGGATGTAACTGCTTTCTAAAACCGAAATCCAAGCTTTGGCAGTAGGTTGGGTAATACCGCAATCATTAGCCAATGAATTTAAGTTCAATAATTGACCCGCACGGGATGCGCATAAACTCAAAAAAGTCCTGAAAGTCCTAATATCCCTAATATTTATAAGTTCGGTAATATCACGCTCTACATAGGTTTGAATATAATTGCTATAAAAAGAACCTGCTGGGATATCCCTGTCATAAATAGCGGGATAAAATCCTTTGATCATGGCTTTTATGTAATCATTTGAAAGCAAATTAGCCGATTTCATTTCATTAAAATCGAAAGGTAATAATTTAAAAAGTGCCACTCTTCCGGCTAAACTTTGTGCGATATTGTTGATCAAATGAAAATTCTGTGAGCCTGATAAAATAAATTGCCCCATTATTTTACTATCATCTACAATGTTCTGTAAATAAGAAAACAGTTGAGGAACTCTTTGTACTTCATCAAAAATGCAATATTTCGAATATTTTTCGAAGAAACCATTGGGATCATTTTCTGCGAATGCTCTCAAATCGGGATTCTCTAAACTCAAATAAGTATAGTCGGGAAAAACTTCTTTTAACAGCGTTGTTTTTCCGGATTGTCTTGGACCAGTTAAGGCAAGTATTGGATACTTATCCTTGAAAAAAAGCATTTGTTTTACAATCGCTCTATCGACAGTCATAACGTATTGTTTATAAGGCAAATATATTAATTAATTTCGAATATACAATACTTTAATTTTGAAATTACACGACTTCAATTTTGAAATTACACGACTTCAATTTTGAAATTACATAAAATTTAAGATCACTGTAAAACAGCAAACATCGCTTTTGCCTTGAGCAAACATTCCTCATATTCCTTTTCCGGAATAGATTGTGAAGTTATGGCACTTCCTACTGAAAACGAAACGTATTTATTTTCCTCATTGTACAAAATACTTCGGATCACCACGTTGAAATCAAAGTCGCAATTTGGTGTAAAATAACCTACGGCTCCACTATACAAACCGCGTTTTGTTTCTTCTAGTTCTTCAATAATTTTCAGTGCCGAAATTTTTGGTGCTCCAGTCATACTTCCCATAGGAAAAGTAGTTCTTATAGCGTCAACAGCGGAGTATTGACTATCTAATTTTGAAGTAATCGTAGAAATCATTTGGTGCACTTGCATAAAAGAATAGATGACACATAATTCAGTGACTTCAACAGAACCTTTTTGAGCCGTTCGGGACAAATCATTCCGAACTAAATCAGTAATCATGATATTTTCGGCACGTTCTTTTGGGTCTAAAGCCAATTTATTTCTTGATTTTTCATCTTCAATTGCATCCAAAAATCTCTTGGTCGTCCCTTTAATAGGTTGCGAAATTAATACATCTCCCTCTTTCCTTAAATACCGTTCCGGTGAAGCTGATAGTAAAAAATGCTTGTTGTTCTTAAAATAAATGGCAAACGGAGGCTGAGAAATTTCGTTGAGTTTTACAAATTTTTCTAATGGATTGATAGTTGCATTTTCGGCAAAAAACTCCATACAAAAATTAGCTTCATAAATGTCGCCTTGATGAATGTGTTCCAATATTTTTGCCGCTTTTTCAAGATAATTTTCTCTTGAAATTCGTTGCCGGATTGTTATTTTCTCTTCAATTTCAACTTTCGACTTTTGACTCTCGACCATTTCCTCAAAGTCTTCTTCCACTTCTTCATCACACATTTTGAGATATTGAATTTCGAGTTGATTTCCCTTCAATAAAAATATTTTTTTAGGTTGAAAAAAAAATAAATCGGGAAAATCCAAACCATCAAGATTATTAGATTTCAAATGTTCCACATCGTTTTTTAAATCATACGACAAATAGCCAAAAAGCCAATCTTTAGTAATTTGCTGATATTGATTTAAATCTTCGAAAGCGTTGTGATAATCTGTTTTTATAGCGGTGAAAGCATCTACGGCAAGAATACAATCATAACTGGAATACTGTTGCGGATAAGAATTGCTATCCATAAAAATGACTTCACGGAATTGTTGTCCCCAAAATAAAAGTTGCTGTTTGAACGCCTTTGGATCCGAAATTTGCTTGTGAATAGAAGTTCTCAAAAATTATTTTTCTTTAAAATTCAAAATTACAATAAAATATTTCCTTCAATAAGAGATTACTGTAAAAATTAACTGATTTTTTTGTAAATTTGTTATAGTAGATTGATTTTTAATTTCTTAACCTTTTGAATCAGTATTGTCTGAGCGGTCTAATTCTATTTGAATTTAACGATTTAAGGCCTACAAAATTATTTAATTTTACACTAAACTGGGATTAAATTTAAATCCACATTCAGTTATATGCAAACGGGAATTTTTTAAAGAATGAAAGTGCCAAATCTCAATAATATATTTTAAATGTGTAACCAATTTAAAACCATATATCATGAAAATTGCAATCATAGTTGTTCGATCATTACTTGGAATCCTTTTTCTTTATACCTCAATTAGTTTTTTTTTACATCTAACACCAGAGGCTGAAACAACCGGAAACTTCAAAGCATTCAATGTCGGTTTAATGGCGTCAACCTATTTGTTGCCTTTAGCAAAATCTCTCGAATTTCTCTGTGGAGTTTCATTTATTACCGGTCGATATGTAACCCTGGCTAATCTTATAATTTTACCGGTTACTTTAAATATATTATTGATCAATTTTTTCCTAACACCGCAGAACTTACCTATTGCATTATTTGTGTTTTTTGGAAACATATTTTTAATCTTTACCCACTGGGGAAATTATAAAAGTTTATTTGTGGCTAAATAATTTGGCTTTATAAATACAAAAACCCGTCACGTATTAAAACGAGACGGGTTTATTATTATAAAAAAAAATTGTGTTTTCTATTTACACATGCAACGCTCTATTATCAGTAGCGGCTAATGCAGCTTCTTTTATTGCTTCCGCAAATGTAGGATGTGCATGAGACATTCTAGAAATATCTTCGGCAGATGCTTTGAATTCCATTGCAGTTACTGCTTCGGCGATTAAATCGGCACAACGAGCACCAATCATGTGAACACCTAAAACTTCATCCGTTTTTGCATCCGCAAGAATTTTTACAAACCCGTCTAAATCTCCTCCTGCTCTTGCACGACCTAGTGCTTTGAAAGGAAAACTTCCAGATTTGTATTCGATTCCAGCTGCCTTCAATTGTTCTTCTGTTTGTCCCACTGCAGCAACTTCTGGCCAAGTATAAACAACACCAGGAATCAAGTTATAATCGATATGTGGTTTTTGACCTGCTAATATTTCGGCAACCATTGTTCCTTCTTCTTCTGCTTTGTGAGCAAGCATCGCTCCACGAACTACATCACCAATTGCATAGATATTAGGAATATTAGTTTGTAAATGATCGTTTACCTCAACCATTCCTCTATCAGTTATTTTCACTCCTGCTTTATCAGCGTTTAATCCATCCGTGTAAGGACGACGACCTACAGAAACTAATGCATAATTCCCTTCAAGAGTAATTGTTTCGCCTTTTGCATTTTCGGCTTGAACAGCAACAATATCGCCATTTCTTTCTACTGATTTCACTTTATGTGAAACGTAGAATTTCATGCCTTGTTTTTTCAATACTTTAGTCAATTCTTTAGACAACGATGCATCCATTCCTGGAATTATTCTGTCCATGTATTCAACTACAGAAACCTGAGCTCCTAAACGTAAATACACTTGTCCAAGTTCAATTCCAATAACTCCACCACCAATAATGACCAAATGTTTTGGCACTTCAGGAAGTTTCAGCGCTTCGGTAGAAGTGATGATTCTTTCTTTATCGATTTTGATAAATGGCAAAGAAGATGGTTTAGAACCTGTGGCGATAATGATATTTTTAGCTTCGATAGTTTCAGAAGATCCGTCTGCTTTTGCAACAGCAACATGTGTAGCATCAACAAAAGAACCCAATCCTTCGAGAACGGTAATCTTATTTTTATCCATCAAAAATTTTACACCACCTACTGTTTGGTCAACAACGGCTTGTTTACGTGCAATCATTTTTTCCAGATTCACTTTTACTTCACCCGAAACTTCAATTCCATGATCTGCAAAATGAGCGATGTCGCTGTAATGATGTGAAGAAGCAAGTAATGCTTTTGAAGGAATACAGCCTACATTCAAGCAAGTTCCACCAAGAGCGGAATATTTTTCGATAATTGCTGTTTTGAAACCCAATTGTGCACAACGAATTGCTGCTACATATCCGCCTGGTCCAGAACCTATAATGACTACGTCAAATGAACTCATAGTATATTTTTTTTATTGTGTTTTTATAAAATGTTGCACAAAATTAAGGAATTAAGTTTTGTTTAAAGTTTAATTCAGAAGGTTTTTTGTTACGAAAATGCAGTTATAAACTTTAGTGAAAATAAGATTTAAGGTTTTTTGGAAGGATTTCTAGAAGTATGAAAAATAGAGTAGACAATAATTTCATTCTTAAATACTTCATAGATGATTACAAAAGGGAATTTTTTAAGCGCTATTTCTCTAAAGCAAGGCTCTTTTTTTATCGCAAATAATTTAGGGTTCGCTTCTATTATTTTTAAATATCCTTTTCATTGTTGTCCGATAAAAAAGAAGCCAAATTAATGGCTTCTTAAAATAATCGTAATTTAGAGTTGCAAAATTCAAATAACGATGGGTAAAAATA
>NZ_JADOVD010000027.1:0-18382 GCF_015752245.1 Flavobacterium sp. CG_9.10 | reverse complement strand
CGAGTGCTATCATAGTATTTTTAGACAAAATTTGAAAGGACAAATTGAACTAAAAAATCTTTTGTCATATTCAGTTGATGCTTTGACAAAAAAAAGAACAGAATGGAATGGAAGTCAAAATAGAATTCGAATAACTCAAGAATTTTTAGATTATGTAAAAAAGACAGAAATTGATATTGACTATTTAGAACGAAATAACTAAAAAATAATTTTAAATCTCAATAAAAATCTAATAGTACTGTATAAAAAAACAAACTTAAAATGGGCTTTACTATCATACCGATTTGTAAAAAATGTGGATACCAAACGAAAGCAGTTTCTGTTGGTGGCGGAAAATTAAATCATCGCACTCAATGTGGCGCACCAGCTTTAAATACTGAATCTAATGAGATTGAAGAGATAAATCTTTACAATTACAAAAGCTCCGTAATAGTTAAACGAAGAATCCTTTATTTATTTTACCGTAATGTTACGGTTGAAAAAACAGATGATAGATATATTCCATATTACGAACCTAAAATGTTCGTTAACGATAAGAAAATTGGAAACCATCATTGGAATAATAAATATTATAAGAAAAGTAAAAATTTCTGCCCAAAGTGCAAATCATTTAATTTAGATTTTGCAGATGGAGGAATTTGGTTCGATTAGTTAGAAAAACCGAACGCCCAACCGTCGTTTGGCAATAATATTACCTCTAAACAAGATGGAATAAAAAAGTTAAGCATATATATTTATAATAACGAAAAAAACTTGGAGGAAAAAAGGTGAAATATAATAACAACATCTGCTAACAACCGTTTTGATATGGTATGTGATTTAGTAGAATTACCGTTTTGCATAAAATTATAATTAAGCCGTAAATTGAGCGGTTACGATTTTACAACCATCACAAAGCAGCAAAATGTTATGCACAATGCTGCGAAAGTGGATAAAAATAAACTTCTAATTTTAAAATTTGGGAAATGAGTTTAATAATTAATTTTGAAGAAGAGAAATATGACTATTATCCCATTGTTATTATTCCAAATGATATATTAGATTTATTTGACAAAAAAATTTCAAATAAACAAATTTGGGATCATTCAGGAATAAGTTTTTATGATTTACGATCAACCGTGTTTTGTGATACCAAAAATTACTTTAATTTATCAAATGAAAGAACCGAAATAACGTTGAATGATTTTTTGAATTTAGAAAAAGATGTGATATTTTCTTTACCATTCAGGGATTTCTATTTAAGTAGTACATATAAAGAAAAATATAAATTGCCTAAACGTCCACAAAAATGGAAATCGATTAACGTAGAAAGAAATAGTTCATTTTTAATAATATTTTCATTAGGAATGACTTTTCTAATATTTTTCATTATAAATAGTAACTCTTCATTAGAATTTGCTTTAATATCTTTAGTATCAATTTTATTATTTCTGATAATTGGCTTTGCTTCGGGAATTTTTAAGCGTAGTTATACGGAGATTAAAGAATTAGAGCCCGAAGAATTTAAAATTTTGACTAACAGATTTTATGAAGATGTTGAAACAATTAAAACAATTGTGGAGCAAGATTTCAAGAATTATGAAAAGGAAAAAATAAAACTAGCGGACGTACACAGACTAAAAGTTGAAAATGATTTTTTTCTAAAATCATTAGAACCTCAATATTTATCCAGAAAAAAGACGAAAGCATTTACAAAAGGGAAAAGTGAAAATTTTTTCTTGTCAATCCTTTATAAAAATTTTGGTAATCAAGTAACAGTTGATGTTGTCCCAGATATCGGTAAAAACCCATTTCAACCAGATTTTTTAATTATTTGTTCCCAAACAAATTTTCATTTAATTATTGAAATTGACGAACCATATTCTGTAGAAAATGGCTTGCCAATTCATCATGAAAGGTCAACCGACAGTAGTAGAAATGATTTTTTCAAAGAAATAAATTGGGGAATAATTAGATTTTCTGAAAAGCAAATAATCCAAAATACAAACGAGTGTTGCGACTTAATAATTAACGTTTTAGAGGCATTAAGAACCAAACAAAAAAAGGTAATAAATAATGTTCAATTGGATAAAAAATGGACTTATGAGGAAGCTATAATTATGTGTAATGATAACTACAGAAATGATTATTTGCCTTGTGATATGAAAATTAAAGTAAAATACAAAACTATCGAAAATAATTTTGAGCAAGACGACTTACCATTTTAAATAATAATGAAAAAAATAAAGCACAGTGCATAACACTCATTACACAACAACCATAAAAAAAGCCCTAGACTAAGTCTAGGGCTTTTTTTACTACTCGCTAACCTCATTAATCTGGTCGAGTAAATTCGTTTGATTTGGTGAAATATAGTTTTTCCCATCGATGGTGTTTTCTTTCTTAAAAAGCAGCTCTAACGCATTGTATAATTTCAATAATACATCCCGGTCTTCTTTCTCCATTACGACAGCTTTATTAAAATCAAACACATAATTATTTGTATTGCGAACTTCTATTTTAATAGTTTTAGAAGTGACTTTAAATTTAACTATATCCATAATCAGCTACTTTTTAGGCATCTCTTTTACTTCACCATTCTTTTTTTCGTAACGTGCAATATAATCTTCAAAAGCAGTGTTTACAATGTCTTTGATTAGAACTCGATCCCAATAAGCTAACGATTTCATTTTCTCCAATAAATCTTCATTCACTATAAAAGTAGCTCTTGTTTCTTTCTCTTTCGTACCAATTTGAGAACTTTTAGTAATTTCTTTTTTTGGTGCTTTTGGTTCTTTCGGTTCTGCAGCTTGTTCCGGTTGTTTGGTATCTCCAAGCAATGAACTTAATCCTCCTGAAAAACTTTTCTTTGCCATAACTTCAATGTTTTGTGTTTACTAAGTAATATATGTTTACTTATATTACTATGTTTACTTTCTTTTAATAATTTCCTTAGCTAGAGCCAAATAGTCCTCTGCTCCATTACTTTTAGCGTTATATCTAAATATATCTTGTCCTTGTGCCGGTGCTTCTGCTAAAGCGATATTATCTCTAATCTTAGTTTTAAAAACTTCACTTTTGAAATGCTCATTTATCGTTTCAAAAACATCTCGATTCAATACTTTTCTACCATCATATTGAGTAATAAAAACACCTCCAACTTTCAATCCTTTGTTTAATCTGCTTTTAATTTTTTCAACCACTTCGACCAATTTGGCCAAACCTTGCATCGCTAAAAATTGCGCTTGCAATGGAATGATAATTTCATCAGCTGCAGTAAATGAATTTATGGTAAGTAGTCCTAAAGAGGGCGGACTATCAATAATTATATAATCGTAGTCTTTTCTGATATCCTCTATTAATTCCTTTAAAATATATTCTCTTCCTGGTTCAGAACTCAATTCGATTTCTGCTCCAGATAAATCCAATGTTGAAGGAATCACATCCAAACCTTTTAGAACCGAAACAGGATTTAATTTATACTCACCTTTCAAAGCTCCATAAATAGTTTTCTCTTGATTAATCAATCCTAAACTTTGACTAAGGTTTGCTTGTGGATCCAAATCAATCAAAAGAACTTTTTTTCCTAGCTTATTTAAACCCGCTCCAATATTAATCGCAGAAGTTGTTTTTCCAACTCCGCCTTTATGATTACTAATACTTAATACTTTTCCCATTCGGTCCCTTTTTTTTCGTTGCACACAAATATACTATTTTATGTTTACTTAGTAATATTTGTTTACTATGATTACTAAAATTAATGAAGCCGATTTTTAAAATCATTAATTAAAAATTCATAAGACTATGTTTATTAATTATATAGCATTACATTTAATCAGGATTGTCTAATATTTATGTTGGGATGAAAGCTATAAAATCAATATTATTTAATATTATACTGTTCTTTTACAGCACATATTTTTTTGCTCAAGCAAAAAACCCAATGTTTACCACAGTTGAAAAAATTCAAAGTCAAAAAATTGATTCCTTAATAAATTTCAATACTGATAAAAACAAACTTCAATATTTAGCCGTGCTGCCCTCCGTAAATTATGATTTCTTAGAAAATAAATTTAACCTGGGAATATCACTTTCAAATCTATCCAACTACTACCAGAACAAACAACGAAATAAAATAGAGCTTGAAAAATTGAAATTTCAACTCATTGAAAAAAAAGAAAATGATCTTTTAGAATTAGAAAAAGAATACGAACTAATTCTAGATACATACGAAATTTTGAAATTAGAATTAGACAATACCACACTGACTAAGGAAATCTTTAACCTTAAAAAATCACAGTATGAGAACAACAAAATTACCCTAGAGGATTGGCTAAACGTGCAAAAAAATCACCAAGATAGAAACCTCGTAATTCTAGCCAAACACAAAAGTCTTATTTCAAAGATGAAACAATTTGAAGTGAAAATAAAAACTCCTTCATTTAAAAAAGAGCTTGACTACTTATTGGGTAATACCCATAATTAGTCATAATTATCATTAGCGCTGCTAGATAAAAAAGCAATTCCGTTCATGTTTTCTGCGAGCACCAGCCAAACGCAAGCGCCCCGTTGGGGTTGGTGGCTGGCACCTGCAGTAAAACATTCTCTCCATTAGAAAGCATTAACCCTCAATTTATGCCTGTGTTAGTAAAGCAATTCCATTACATAAGCAAGGAAGAATCTCAAATGGTTCTGGAGTCAATCAAGTACGTTAAGCACAAAGTAATTGTGCTTTTAATGTTAGATGCAGGTTTAAGAATATCCGAAGCTTGCAGCATAAAATGTAAAAATTTCGATTTTAAAAATCGAAATATTACTATCCAATCTGCAAAGAAAAGAGGAGCAAAGCACTTGCGAACTATTCCGATATCAAACCGACTTTATCAGGCGATTGGCGAGTATTTAAAAAAGAATGAAATCTCAATTGAAAGTGACTCTTTTCTGTTTCCTTCCAAAACTTCTTCTCTTGGTCATATCTCAAGAAAAACAATGTGGGAAGCAATCAACCTCATTAGTAAAAAAATAAATGTCCCGGCTTTGCATCCGCACGCCTTACGGCATTCGTTTGCAACACATCATCTTTCTGCAGGTTCATCATTAGCAGAAATAAAAACGATGCTCGGCCATCAAAATTATAATACTACTTTAATTTATGCCGAAATTCCAACCGAGGAACTTCGGCAGCGTGTCAATGCTGTCACAGCTTCGCCTACAAAATGGTATAAAAAAATGTATTTGTTCCTGGTCCCGAATCCTCGGGAGCAGCTTATAAATATTGATTTTACTGAATCTTATTTTACCGTAGGGAGAAATACCGAATTAACAAACATCAACCAAAACATAAACCGGAACATCAATACTCTAGTAATTGGCTCCATTGGTTCTGGTAAATCGCATTTACTGAAGAACATTACAACAGATAAGAAAGTCCTACGATTGGACGATACAGACAATATCAAAAAATCATTAGCGCAAATTTTACTTTATCTTTTTAAAGAAAAAGAAACCGTTTTGGCGATGCTCTGGAAGGATTTTACAACTGATGAAATCAATAAAAAAATACAACGTGAAAACGTTATTCATCTTTGTGATACTATTATTGCGTCCGTTCCGGCTTTCGAATATTGTTTGATTATTGATGATATTTCATCAATAACACCAACGACGAAGAAAGTAATTGAACGCTTGAAAGATACTTTCGTAATCGTCGCAGGAGCGCGCGAAATCAAAGCGGTAAACACTTCTTTTATTTGGAACTTCGAGAAAATCGAAGTTAAAAATTTGGCACGCCGCGAAGCGATGCTGCTCATTAATCAATTAGCTAATAATTTGGAGGTCCAGGATCGAGAAATGTTTTGGAATCATATTTTCGACCAAACGGTCGGAAATCCGCGCGCCATCACGGAGCTAATTAATAGATACAAAAAAGAGCCGTTTTTGGACACGCAAACAATTAGAGAAATTCGGCATTCGGGCGCGCTGCCCGAAATCGATATGACGTGGATTGTAATTGTTTCACTCGGTTTACTAACCTCGCTTCGCTTTTTGTCGCGCGAAATGGACGAGCCGACCATGCGTTTTATTGGCTCGTTAGCCATGATTGCGCTCTTTTTGATTCGGCCGCTCATGTCGAATTTTAGAAAAAAATTCATATAGTTTTTTTGTCCAAAATTGGTACAAAGTCAAACCCGTCAATATCATTATTTTGTCGGGTGCGCGCCTTTCTGATTATATATATATTACACAATAATATTTGTTTAATATGTTTAATAATATTTTTATGTTTACTATGTTTACTATGTTTATTTATATTACTTAATTTTAATACTGAATTATATGAATACCTTATTTAAAGTGCTGGTTATTAGTGTTTTATACTTATTCGTGACTAGTTGTAAATCTAAATCAAATACTACTAAAAAGAATAATATAGAAAGAACAGATACAACAGATGATGTTAGAGATGACCAAATGGATGATTATGAAGAAGAAATGAGGCAACAGAATAATTAATTAGAAGAATATGACAGCACCAAATCATATAACAGGAGGGATTGTTTTTACAGGTTTATTTTGTAGTTTTTTTTCCATTAATATTTTTGCAAATCCGGTATTTATTGTAGTAACTATTTTAGGTTCATTATTACCAGATATTGATCATACTAAATCTTGGATAGGAAAATCAGTTTATCCAATTGCTAAATGGTTATCACGAAATTATGGACATCGAACTATTACACATTCTATATTTTTTTTGATTGGAATTTATTTAATAAGTCTATTTATTGAGAAGAATTTTAGGGAGGATTATAGTATCTCAACTATTTTATTTTTCTCAATTCTATCACATCTAATTTTTGATATGGTTACTCTAGCAGGAATTCCATTATTCTATCCATTTTATAAAAATCCTTGTGTACTTCCTGCTAATCCTGAAATGAGAATTCGATCCGGTAATATTCGTCAAGAAGGTATTATTCTCTTTATGTTTTGTTTTCTAACTTTCTTTATGCAAGATTTATTTGCTAATGGTTTTTGGTCCACAGTAAATAATAATTTTAATGATGTAAAACACCAAATTAGAGAATACAAGAAGTCTCCAAATGTTCTAACTATAGATTACGATTATAATATATATCAAACCAATTACAAAGGAAGTGGAACTTATATACAGGCTTCAGATAACGAAATGTTTATTTTGACAAATAATAAGATTTTATCGCTGAAAAAAGATACTCCAGGACTATTAGTAAAAGTTTTAAAAACGTACAAAACGAAAGATAAAATTCACGAAACTATAATCGAAATTGATAATTTAAAAGAATCTGAATTAAATGATCTATTGAAAAATAAATTCATTGCAACAGCAACTATATATTCTAACTTCGGAACTACATTAGCCAATAATCCTTTAGAAATAAAGAAGAAATTTATAATTGAGAATAAATATAACTTGGTTTTTATTTCTCACGTTCAAGACACTCTTTTAGCTACAAAAGCAAGTAAGATTGATGAACTAGAAATAAAGCTTAAAAACGAAGAAAATCAGCTTCTAAACGATAATAAAAACTACTACTTGGAGTTAGCCGAATTACAAGAAGAAAAAAACAAACTACATTCAGATTTACCAAACTATGAGCTGAATGAAGTTAAAAAGAAAATTATAGAATTAGAAAAACAGATTGAACATTATAAACCTAAAACTAATTTGATGATTGCTGAATACAAAAAGCAATTACAAAAGATTAAAAGCAATAACATTGCAAATATTACTTATTCCGGGAATATAACTTATATAGAAATTCAGCATAAAAAAAAGCCTGAATAAATCAGGCTTTTTTGTTACTTTCTAGTTTTAAGAAAAGCATTAATTGCATTCGCAGCAAAATCATAAAAAACAGATCCATCTCCTTTAACATCATTTTTTCCTGATTTATACCTCTTATCATTCCATGCTTTCCAACCTTGCACTTGTACTTTTTTATTATTACTTTTCCATCTAAGTCCGTCTAAAAATCCCATAATTTTATGTTTTAGTTTTAATACAATTTATGAATATTATTTAAAAAATAAATAATTAGCGCTGTGCGATTCATCGCCATAGTTAATACTTCAAATATAAACTCAATCTCACCAAACGAAGATTAACAAATTCTTTTAATTAAAAATGATTAGTTCTGTTAACCTTTTATAATCTTTGTCAATTATTGAGTTGTATTTGTGTAAAAATTCTTTTCGTGTTATCCATAAAGGATTCTCTTTTTCATATCCAAATTCTAATAATTTAGATTCCTTCCAATTATTTTTTTGCTCTTTTAAATTTTCTTCTAAAGTTTTATCTATTAATTTCCCTTGACTTCGTTTTACTAGTTCTAACGAATAATATCCATAATTGTTTTTGTATTCTTGATACGCAACTAATCGATTGTAATTATCATAAATCCATTTTACTTTTAAAGTTTCGAACTTTGGAAATTTTTTGTTTAATGTAGGCTGATAGATAATCAATGATATTTTATCTCCGTTAAGATTATATTTATATATACTTTTGCTTTCAATTGATTTACTTTCTCCATTAAATTGAATTATTTCACTTATTTGGTTCTTAATATTGTAAATAAATACAAATCTTTTTTGGAGTGCGCCACTTGTATTTGAATAATAAAATACTCCAATTATTTCCCCATTAGCATTGTATTTATATTTTAAATAAGGCTTATTTAATTGCTCCCCTTTTTTGCCCAAGCTTATTTCACTACCCCAATAATCAAATTTTAAAATGCCATCAGAATTATAATTTAAAACACTATTTCTATATGGTTTTTCCTCTTTTATATATTCTCCATATTTAAAATCATACTGGTATTCTTTAATAATAATTTCCGAATTATTTTTATTAAAAATAAACTCTGAAACTACAGGATCAGTTTGTTCAATTATTAATATGATATTTTCTTTTTCAGTTTTATTTAATTGGGAAAAAGTATTTAGTGATTTAATTAATAGTAGTAGAAATATAAATTTTAATTTCATTTATTGTGTTTTGATGTTAATTTTATTTTACAGAAACTTGTTATTAACTAGTATAATAGCGATGCGAAATTTTCCAATCCATCTATAATTTAGTCTATATACAAAGCTTTAATCATCTTTCTTATTTAATGCAATAATACCGTAAATTCTTCCATTTTAAATATAAATAACTATAAAATAAATTATGATAATGGTTTTATAAAGTGCTGCGAAAAAGCAGCACATTATAAAAACCAAAAGCGGTAGCAAGCACACAATTTTTTGAGCGTTGGGGAAAAAGCTCCCCACCACAACAATAAAATTGTAAGCTTGTTTTTTTTAGTGTTTTTCTAGAGTGGCTTAGAACGAAAGTGCAACATCGAAAATTATTTCAAGCCACACTAGAAAAATAAAAGTAAGCGGTAGCAAGGACATTACATTTTCCTGCGAAAATGCAGTAAAATGTAATAACCTTGTTTTTTAGTAACTCCCTCCGGTCGTTAATCCGTTTCCAAAAGAACATTTATTTCTACGATCAAAATCCCAAAGGAACATTCTAAGAACGAAAGTTGGAAAAAGGATATTATCTACTATCATTAGCACAATAGGAAGCGCGCCCCAACCCTATCTACGCCACAAAAAGAGCAATAAAGCGGTTTACGATTTTACATTTGAAAAGAATGTAGGTAAACCGCTTTATTGCTCGTGGCTGTGAGGCGCGCCGTAGTTTATGTTCCGTCGCAGGCAATTTTTTATACTGCCAGAAAGTTTGGTATAAATAGGATTATTTTCGTTGGCAGTATAAAAAATAAGCGCCGGACGCCCCGTTGCATTAACAGGACTAAACAATATTTATTATATAAAATTTGGTTTTGTTCAGTCCTGTTAATGCCCTCGGCTAGTGCTTTTGTTTTGAGATAAACACCTTTTTCTTAAACCGAATTAAATCCGAAAAGCGACCAAAAGAAGCCGAAGGAAAACTACATAATTCAAACAAAACAGACCGCTACGCTATTTTAAAAAAATCTCCACCCTATCGGGTAGTATTTTTTTAAAATTCCGTTTTTTATTGAATTACTCCGTTAATTTTTTGGCTTTCTTTTTTTCCCTTTTTTCTTTTGAAAAAATTTTGCTAAAAAACAATCATATCAGTAAAAGAGTAACTGAAATAAAGTATTTTAATTGTCTGGTATTTAAAAAATAAAATCAGTGAAATCCTAGTAAAATTAAGGGGTTGTTTAAAAAAGGGGGTAAAAAAGTAACCGAGATTTTAACCGCTAAAAAGCGCCGGATCTAAGAACAAAAAAAGAGAGCTACATTTGTGCAGCTCTCTTTTCATTTCGCAAATTCACAAAATGCAACTAATTGAAAATCAAATAGTTACAAAAAGAGCCGCGCGGCCCGGTTTACTCTCTCATTTATTACCTTTTTTTTTCTTCTCGATGAACTGTTATAACATTCAATTTCGAATTTCTGAGTTCAATATAATCAATTAAAATTCCTTTTTTTTCTCAATTTATGCTTAAAGTAGTTTTTAGGTCTTTTTTAGTACCTTTTTAGGAGCTGTAAACCCCTTGTTTTACTGGGGTTCACGAGTTTTTAAGTTACTTTATTACCCCCTTTAGTTACTTTATTACCTCTATTAGTTACTTATTTACCCTTTTTTTTACCCTTTTGTTACTACTTTCTTGTTACAGTACTTTAAATAAGTTACATTTGATTTTTTAAAACTCAAAAGTATGAAAGAAATCGTCATCGCCCAGGATAATCGACTCACTTCTTCAAGGTATGAACTAACTCTTATCGAGAAAAGGATATTCTACTATATCATCAAAGAAGTGCGAAGCAAATATAATACAGGCCAGCGGGATTTATTTGATGATTTGATTTTAAATATTCGAGTTTCTGATTTATGCAAAGAAGTGAACCAGGAGGACAACAAAAAAGAAACCCGGAAAGCCTTAGAGAAATTTCGCTCTAGAAATTTCACTTACGCAAATGAGGAAGAAGATGATTGGATGACTTGCGGTTTTATAAACTACGCTCACATCAAAAAAGGAATTGCAGAAATTCAAGTTTCACATAAGTTAATGCCGTTCCTTGTGGAACTTTCAAGTCAATATACTGCCTATTCTTTGCACGTGGCAATGTCTTTAAAAAGTAAATGGAGCCAGAGAATGTATGAACTTTGCCAAAAATGGCAGGGCACAGACGGTTTCAGAATCTCAGTTGACGAATTACGAAAGTCTTTTATACTAGAAGAAAAATACAACCGCTACGCGCTCTTAAATGAGCGTGTTCTCCAGGTTGCAAAACGAGAATTAAAAGAGCTGTATGATCTCGGTCAATGTGATGTGTATTTTGAATTTACCGAAGAGCGTAATGGTAGAACCGTTGAAATGTTACGTTTCAAATTGTTTCGAAAAAATACAATGAACGTAAAAACGACAAACGATCTACTTTTAGAATTGATTCCTCTTTTTCAATCCATATACGAAACCACCTCCAAGCCTAAAAATGACGCTTTCATAAAAGAAGTTATAATGCAGCTGCAGAAATATCCAAACCTAATCGAACCACTGAACAAACGGATCAAAGAAATTTTAGCGGAAGGAATGAAAAGCGACACGCCAAGATACATTCGTTTTATTTTGAATGAAGATGTAATTGCATACAATCCAAAAGCTGACAAATCAAAAAAAGCAGCTGCAAAACCTGTAGTCAAAAAAGAAGATGCGCCGGACCCAATGGAAGAGATTTTGAAATTGAGTAAAACTTTAAACACGGAAAAGTAAAATTATGAGCATAATTTATTGGAGATACAAAAGCAATATGTCTATATTACAAATAATGGATTTAACTGGGAAATATTCTAAGTAAACAAGAAACTATAATAAGACAAATAATATAATTTTAATTTAATACAAAACCTATAATACAAATAAGTCATTTAGAAAGTAGGCCTTATAATAATAAAGTTCTACCATACTAAGACTTCGTTTTTTCGTATTTTTGCAAACCAAAAAAATAAAATGAAATCAAAAGACACTTTAACATACATTAGTTTATTTAGTAGCGCTGGGATTGGTTGCCATGGTTTCAGTTTAGAAAAATTTTCTTGTGTTGCAACTGTTGAAATTTTAGAGAAACGACTTGCTATTCAACGTTATAATAAAAAGTGTACTTATGATACTGCATATATTAGCGATGACATAACGACAACAGAAGCTAAAAACAAAATCCATAACGAACTATTAAAATGGGGTATTAAGGAAAAAGTTAAGACTTTAGATGTATTAATTGCAACACCTCCATGTCAAGGAATGTCGGTTGCAAATCATAAAAAAGGTGATGAATTAAATAGAAACTCTTTAGTTATAGAATCCATTTTACTAACTAAACAAATAAAGCCTAAATTCTTTGTTTTCGAAAATGTGAGAGCCTTTTTAAACACAGAGTGCACCGACATTGATGGGAAAGATAAAACTATAAAACAAGCAATTGAAGTAAATCTTGCGGGGACATATCACATAAATTATCAAGTTTTAAATTTTAAAGATTATGGAAATCCATCAAGCAGAACCCGTACTTTAGTAGTTGGAACAAGAAAAGATTTAAAAGAAGTTACGCCTTTTAACATTTTACCTAATTTATCAAATGAAATAAAATTAAAGGACATAATTGGAGATCTACCAAGTTTAAAAACAATGGGGAAGATATCAAAAACCGATATTTATCATAGTTTTAAAAAGTATACTCCGACAATGCAAAGTTGGATTTCAAAACTTAAAGAAGGTGAATCTGCATTTGACAACAAAGACTTAAACAGAATTCCACATAAGTTAATTGATGGAGAAATAGTGTATAACGCTAACAAAAACGGAGACAAATACAAAAGACAATATTGGAATAAAGTTGCGCCTTGCATCCATACTCGTAATGATATCTTATCAAGCCAAAACACCGTTCATCCAGTTGATGATAGAGTATTTAGCATCCGAGAAATCATGTTAATGATGTCTGTACCACACGACTTTAAATGGACTGAAAAAACGATTGAAGAATTGAATAAACTTCCTATAAAGGACAAAGAAACGTTTCTTAAAAAACAAGAAATGAATATTCGTCATTGCTTGGGTGAAGCAGTCCCAACAATTATTTTTCAGCAAATAGCCCACAAAATAAAAAATTACTTAGTTAGTAATAATTTTAATGAACAAAGTATTAAAAGGCTAATTGAAGATAAAGAATTAGAAAAAATTGAAAATTTAAATTCATTCATTAAGGAAAACAGCTTTAAATTTCCTTTCTCAATTCTTTCAAAAATTGCAGAATTATCAAATACAGCTCGAACAGAAAATTCTGCTTATTATACAAGTCAAGATATTTGCTATTCAGTAATAAAAGATCTACCTGAGGCTAAAGAATTCAAACGGTTACGGATTTTAGAGCCATCTATTGGTGTCGGTAATTTTTTACCTCTATTAATTGAAAAATATAAAACTGTAAATGAAGTAATCATTGACGTTGTCGATATCGATGAAAACTCAATAAACACATTAAAATTATTATTAAAAACTTTAGATATTCCTCAAAACATCAGTATAAATTTCATTAATTCTGATTTTCTGTTATACAGTTTTGAAAACAAATATGATATAGTTGTTGGTAATCCTCCATTTAAAAAAATCACGAATGCAAAATCATTATTAAGCTCCTACAAAAAAGATGTTTTCAATACTGATACAAATAATATATTTTCATATTTTATTGAAAAATCCTTAACCCTTGGACGTGTAGTAGCTTTGATTATCCCTAAAAGTTTAATCAATTCTCCAGAATTCAATAAAACAAGGGAATTGTTAGAAAAACTAAAAATAACTAAAATAACAGATTACGGAGAAAAAGGTTTTAAGGGAGTGAAAATAGAAACTATTAGTTTCATTGCTTACACTCATAAAAAACCACTTAAAAATATTATTGAAATTGAATCATATATAACAAAAGAAATCACTTTTAAAAAACAAGAATATATTTTCTCAAAAGACTTTCCGTATTGGTTAATCTATAGAAACGACTTGTTTGATAGTATTTCAAGTAAATTGAAATTTAACGTTTTCAACGCCTATAGAGACCGACAAATAACAAAAAAGATAACCAAAGACAAAGGACATTTCAGGGTTTTAAAGTCACGAAATATTGCCTCAAACAAAACAATAAATATAAAAGATTATGATTGTTATACCGATGATATTGATGCGTTAGACGTAAGGAAATTCATTAATAATGAAACTGCTGTTTTAGTACCTAACTTAACGTACAATCCGAGAGCTTGTTTTTTACCAAAAAACTCAATTGTTGATGGTTCTGTCGCTATTTTAACTTTAAGGAACGGTAGCCGCCAAGTAAATGAGAAAGATTTAGAGTATTTTGGTACTGAAGAATTTAGCAAGTTTTATTCCATAGCACGAAACTGTGGAACACGTTCTTTAAATATTGATAACAATTCCGTTTTCTTTTTCGGAATTTTAAGTACAAAAAATGATTAAGGAATATTTAGAAAATTTTGATTTAGATGTAAGGAAGTCTGGTGATGCTAGATTTATGGACCAAAAATGCACACCCGATGTAGTCTGCATTATTGCCGACTGTATTATAAATTTAAGAGAAAGTGAGCCTAACAAAGAGTTTACGGTTCAAGATATTTGGGATTCCCAATACTTTATAAAAAACGTAAAAGCAATCTTCAATAAACCATCAGCTACAAATCCGACAACGAAAAGCGAATATGATAAATTTATTCAACAACCATTGCGGCTATTGGCTTACGCTCATGTTTTACATATAGAAAAAAAAGGAAATAGAAACTTTTACAAAATATCAAATTTATCAGTATTAGAATATATCTCATTAAAAGATAAAAACGCTTACAATTTCCTCTACCAATATTTTGTAAAAGTCTTATCCGATAGTGGGTTAATAAAGTTTTTTGAAACTTATAAAACCAAATGTGAGCAAAAAAATCTAACACAAACAGATTTTGAGGATTTACAAAATCGTTTTATAAAATTTATTATTGGTAATACAGCTATAAATGGGGAAGTAGAAATTAGAAGGATTTATCCTAAAATACTTAATGTATTTGCATGTGAAAACAATTTGCCTGGTTCAGTCAAAGGTAGAATGTCTACTAGTCAGTTTTACTATACAGACTTAATGTATAACAGGAAAAATTGGCGTGATTTATCTAAAGACAAAACCATTTCTCGCCAAGAAGCTCTAAATATAAGCGAGCAAACTATCGTACAAGGAACAGAATTTAATGCGTATTTAGTTCAAAAAGCAATGAACCAAATAAGAAAAATGTACACCGAAAGTGAAGTGAAAGATTACTGGAGTAACGGTGAGGCTACACAAATACATCATATATTTTCAAAAAGTAAATTTCCTCAACTTGCACATTATTTAGAAAACTTAATTAAGTTAACTGCAACTCAACATTATACAAAAGCTCATCCGAGTAATAAAACAGATTCAACAAATAGTGACTACCAATTAGTTTGTTTACTTGCGAAAGCAGACAATATAGAAAGATCTCTAGAAAAAAACGAACTCTATTACAGAAAGGAATCTTTTATATATTGCATAAATACCGGACTATCAAAAACATTAAATTTAGATTTAAACTTTAGACAAATAAAGACTGAATTAGCACATATTTATAACGACAATTAAAACCAAAAAAAATGTACCAACCTCTTTTCGGAAAAAAAAACAGAATGAGATTTGATTCCCAAAATGAATATTATGAAACTTTGGGCTTTCTAGCCAAATCAGATGGGTCAATTGGCCTTATGTGGGAAGATAACCAAGTTCAAGGTGCTTGGGGTAGCGAAGGTAGGATTCATTGCTATTCCAACTTAATCAAATTCACTCCTCCTTTAAAAAGAAAGTTTACAAAAGGAAGAGCTAAAAAAGTTCTCCATAGAATTAACTGTAATGATTTTGTTGCAGATTTAATCAGCACTCATAATTTTTCGATGGGTTCAGTTCAGAACACGGCAAACATTAGAATGACCATCCCCCAACCATATCTCATTGATTTTGATAGAGGATTACATTTATAGTACAAAAGCCCTAGATTATCTATCGCCTATAACTCCTATTAATACATTTTATAAGAATAATATTATAAAAACTATAAATTTAAAACGTACAATAATGGAAAATAAAATTGAAGATTATATAATATTAGAAAGTCAAAGAAATTCTGGTGCTTTACGAGAAATGGTATTGATGAAAATTAAAGAAGGTTACGTCCCTCTAGGAGGAGTAGCTGTTTCAGTATCAAAAGAATTTAATTATTACCAAGCAATGGTAAAATATTCAAAATAATAGCAGAATTTCTTATTCATTAAAAAAGTCCTGGACTACGTCTAGGGCTTTTTTATTTTAGAATTAATCATATATTTGAGAAACTACCACATTACAAATTTTAAATAATCTATACAAAAATAAGTGTCTAAAATAAGTTTTGTTGTCATATATACAAGTTACCATTATTTTTAAATCAATATGAAACAAAGAGTTAGAAAAATAAAATCGTACAAAGAAGAATTATTAATTAAATCGAGGGAAGCAATGCTTTCTGCTGTTCAAATATTTAATAATCCAAATATTTATTTTAAATCTGAAAATTTTATTATTCTCTCCAATATTTCTTGGATGTATTTATTACACGCTTATTATCGTCACAATAAAATTGAATATAGATACTTTAAACAAGCAGGACAAAGAAAGAAATTTGATAGAACTAAAAAAGGAGCATATAAGTTTTGGGAATTAGAAAAATGTTTAGATGATGATAAATGTCCTGTTGATAATATATCAAAGGCAAATTTGAAATTTTTAATTGGTCTAAGACACGAAATTGAACATCAAATGACAACTAGGATTGATGAATATTTGAGTGCTAGATTTCAAGCTTGTTGCTTAAACTTCAACCAATATATAAAACAATTATTTGGAGACGATTACGGAATTGATAAGCATCTGTCATTTTCTCTACAATTTTCTACAATTAAGGAAGAGCACGTTAATCAATTGAGGAAATTTACAGATTTACCTCAAAATATTGCTGCTTATATAAATGACTTTGATGAAGAGCTTTCAGACGCTGACTATAATGATATTAAATATTCATATCGTGTTTTGTATGTTCCGAAATCTGTAAATAGAAAAGGACAAGCTGATAAAGTAATAGAATTTATTCCTGCAAATTCACCCGAAGCTCAAGGCTTAAATAAAGAATATGTTTTAGTAAAAGAAAGAGAAAAGAAAAAGCATTTGCCTAGTGAAGTATTTGAATCAATGCAGGCTAAAGGTTTTCAGTACTTTAATGCATACCAACATACAGTTTTATGGAAAGAAAAAGATGGTAAAAATCCTCAAAATGGCTATGGTACTCAAGTAGTAAAAACTTGGTACTGGTATGACACGTGGTTAGAGGAAGTCGAAAAATATTGTAATGAAAGTGGAAATAAATACAAATAAAAACTGCCGGTAACAACTTTACGCCCAGACGTTAGCAATAACTAATTTAAAACACATAGTTATGAATAATTATCCCTTTAGAACAGATGGCATTTATGTTAGGAATATTTTGCCCGAATCAATAGAAGGTTATAAACCTATCTTAGATGATAATAAAGTTTGGCATGCTACCAATTACCGCGGTAATATTAGTTCGTATGAAATAATATCAATAAATATTTACAAACATTCTAAAACAAGTCCACTAGATGTTAAAGGAAGTTATCACACAAAAACGGGCGAATTATTTTCTATAATTGACCGCTATTATTTAAACAACTATTCTCAATCAAGGGATTTTGTTGTCACATTTGACGAGAAAACATTTAAATTTGGCAATGATGAATACACTATTTATGGCACTCCATCACCTTCGACTAATATTTTAGAATTAGTTGTAAAAAAAACAAATACTAATCTGTTTTTGCGGAGAGAAGGAATTTATCAAAATGATCTATTTAGATTTATTCCTTTCCCAAAAACATTTTGATTCCAACTTATCATCTAATTAACACCCATAAAAATTAAATGCTACCGCAAAAAAAACTAAATATTTATCCGAAAAATGAAACAAATGTTCAGTCCATAATTGAGTATTATTTTGTGGAATTTGAATTGAATAACGAAGGAGTTATGGACTATTTGATAAAAGAAAAATCATCTTTAGCAATAAATCAAATAGAATTTATTTGTCGCAAAATTAACGAGTGCTATCATAGTATTTTTAGACAAAATTTGAAAGGACAAATTGAACTAAAAAATCTTTTGTCATATTCAGTTGATGCTTTGACAAAAAAAA
>NZ_JADOVD010000026.1:0-20259 GCF_015752245.1 Flavobacterium sp. CG_9.10 | reverse complement strand
CTGGAACTGGATATTATGCGATTGCGACAGGAGCTGCTCCAACAAGCTGTACTTCTCAAAGCAATCCTGTTAATGTGGTAGAAGTTGCCAATCCAACAGCACTTGTATTAACAGGAAGTTCTGTTTGTGATGCCGGTACTGGTACGGTAAGTTCTTCTACCTCACAGTTAGGAGTGAGCTATCAATTGCGAATTGGTACTACTAATGTACAGTCTGCAAAAACAGGTGCTGGTGCAGCTCTTTTATGGTCTGGTCTTAACACAGGTACTAACTACAATGTAGTTTCAACAGGTGCAGCTCCAACGAATTGTCTAGGTTCAAGTAATAACGTCGATGTAGCAACTGTAAATTGCGCTCACATCTTCCCAACACAAACTACTTGTAGTAATTATTTGTGTGGACCTAAGGATACATTCACCTTGAAGAAAATTTGTGTTACATACGCGAAAGGGAAACCCGGGACAATTGGCAATGCAATTCCGGGAGTGTTTTTCTACTATGGTGATTTTACTGCTACTAAAACAAATGTTATCACTGATGCTACTGATGTGACAACAATTATTGTTGACCAAACAAGTACTGGTTTCAACGGTACATTTGATCCTCAAAACGCAAGTAACATAAGACTGCTTGTAGATGATTGTCAAACTGTAACGCCAATATCGATAACAATTGGAACACAAACTTCAAATATGGGGGATGTTACGATAGAATTTAAAGCGATAAAAGACAAAAAATATATTGTATCAGTGAAATATGATGTTAAATCTATAATTACCAGTATTATTAAATCAACCCCAGCATACTCGACAATCGGGATGAAAATAAACGGAGGAAGTCTTGAAGGTGTAGGTAAAGTAGATCTTGATACAAGCAGTACTTGTTCAGATACTTCAGTAACTCCTTCTGGCGGCGGATGTCTTGCTAAATTAGCTCCAACAGATACAAAAGTACTTGCAAGTACTACAACTGCGACTGAACCAGCCGGATTTGATGCGTATCCGGTTCCTTTCAAAGATGTACTTACAATCAAATACAATTTTGATTATGTGTCTGATGTGAAAATTGAAGTGTTTAATTCACTTGGAAAAGCAATACTTTCCAAAGCGGATACCAATAGTTATCTAAACAAAGAAGTTTCGCTTGACCTTAAAATGAATAAAGGACAAGAGCAAGTTTATGTTGTCAAAGTAACTACGAATCGTGGAAGCAGCACCAAAAAAGTAATGTCTTCTAAATAGTATTATAAAATTAATTTTAACTAAAAGCATCCGCCTAAAACGGATGCTTTTTTAGTGTTGTCCTGTCTTAAAATTGGTTGTCACCAAACAATTTAATCTTTTAATCACAATCCCCATTATTTTGTCATTCCGTCTCGTTTTTCGGAACGAGAGAGGAATCTCTTCAAACTACTCACGTAACGGTGATTGATCGGCTAATTTGTGCAATTCCTCATCTTCTTTTTGTTGGAATGATAAACGAGACGGAGATTCCTCTTTCATCGGAATGACAAATAAGACGGGGATTGCTTCGTCAGTTGGAGTGTTTTTTGTGTAATGGCTTCTCGATACATTTCAAAATAAAAAATTTTGAAATACTCGAAGTGACGGGAGGAGGAATGATATATAGTCGTCAGTTGGAGTGTTTTTTGTGTAAGGGCTTCTCGATACATTTCAAAATAAAAAATTTTGAAATACTCGAAGTGACCGCAGGAATAATAGGTTACAGTCGTCAGTTCGAGTTGAGTAGAAATTTGCGATAGAAAATTGCTACGAAGTATCGAGAACAGTACTTTTTAAATGTTTCTCGATACAATTATACGTTATTAAAACTAGCGTTTGAATAACGTATAATCACTCGAAGTGACGTTAAGAGGAATGATATATAGTCGTCAGTTCAAGTGTTTTTTGTGTAAGGGCTTCTCGATACATTTCAAAATAAAAAATTTTGAAATACTCGAAGTGACGTTAGGAGTAATGATAAATAGTCGTCAGTTCGAGTTGAGTAGAAATTTGCGATAGAAAATTGCTACGAAGTATCGAGAACAGTTGTGTTTAAATGTTTCTCGATACAATTATTCGTTTTTAAAACTAGCGTTTAAATAACGCATAATCACTCGAAGTGACTTTAAGAGTAATGATAAACAATCGTCAATTGGAGTGTTTTTTGTGTAATGGCTTCTCGATACATTTCAAAATAAAAAATTTTGAAATACTCGAAGTGACGTTAAGAGTAATGATAAATAGTCGTCAGTTGGAGTGTTTTTTGTGTAATGCAAAGGAACAAAATTTCGATAAGCTACGCTACTCGAAATGACGGTATCGAGAACCTTTTTACATCTAGATTTTACTCAATTTCAAATACCCAATATGCAAGATGTCTTCTTTAAGAATAGTCTCGCTTTTTGAGATTTTTAGCGAATAGAGATTTTTAAATTTTTCATCCAAAATATCTTCCACCTCGTAAATATCATCCACATCGATTCCGTATTTATCATCGATATGAGAAATGGCTCCTTTGAAACCAAAATGTTTGTAGAAAGTGGATTTTCTTGCTTTTTTGGAGGCCAATCCTAAACTTTTGGCAACGGTAAGTATTTTATAATGGTATTCTTCAAATTCATTTTCTTTATATCCTCCCAGATTAATGAAAAAAAGTTTATCCAAAGTGGAATCTGATGTAGCGTTTTTAGCGATAATTTCTATCGAAAAATTATCTACCACAGCGACTTCTCGCCACGCATCAATATGAATTTTACCTTTGGCTTCAGGCCAAAAAGCTTTCATTTGAGGAACCAATTCTTTTAAGGAATTCCCGATTCCAAAAAAAATATCATGCTGTTCCGTAAACCTTCCTAAGGGCTTGCAGCCCAGTATTATCATGTATAATTTAAGTTCTATATCCATTTTGTAAAGCTACATCTTTTTACAAAATAATTTTTGGCACAATTTATGGTTATCATAAAAAAACAAAACCCCTTAATAAATAAAATCATGAAAAAGATAATTACCCTTTTGGCAATTGTAGGATTATTTAGCTTACAAAGTTGTACCGTAACAGATAGTGGATCTATTGTGAGCGACATTCCAACAAGTGAAATATTTGAAGTGAGTACTTCATTTACTTCAACTAATGGTTATAGTAAATTGATACCGTTAAATCCACGTATTTATTCTTCGGATATCGTGCTAGTGTATCGATTATCTGGAACCACTTCACAAGGTGGTGATATCTGGAAATTATTACCGGAAACACATTATTTTACTGATGGAACTTTAGATTTCGCTTATGATTTTGATTATACCACTACCGATATTAGCGTTTTTATGGTGGGTAATAATTTACAAACTGTTTCTACTAATTATAGATTGAATCAGGTTTTAAGGATTGTAATTACTCCGGCTGGTTTTTCTCAAGCAATAGATAAAAATAACATCAATGCGGTAATGTCGGCTTTAAAGGTTGATAAAAGCCAAATTCAGAAAATTCAAATGTAACTACTGTTTTTACTACAACAAAAAAGGAAATCTTACGGTTTCCTTTTTTTATGCGTAAATAATTTGATTCGAAAGAAAAGTATATTTTTTGAAAGATTTATTCTGTTTTTCAGGACTATTAGGAGTTTTTTTGGTGTAATTTTTCTTTTTCGAATTCAAAAATAGTTGAAATGTTTTAGACAAAAAAGTCAGATAAATATTCTTTTTGGCATAACTTTATATACAATTTAAAACTATATGTTATGAAAAAGAGAATTATACTTATGACTATTTTTAGTATGTTGTTTTTATCAAGTTGTGAAGGACCACAAGGACCTCCTGGCTTAGATGGACAAGATGGATTTTTAAGCGAAGTGTTTGAACTTCGAAATATAAATTTTGGATTTAATGCAACGGACGGTTATACTATTTATAGAACCTTAAATCCCCAAATTGCTTCTTCGGATGTTCTTTTAATCTACAGATTGTCAGGAACCATAAATTCCAGTACACCAATTTGGCAACAAATTCCTAGAACTTTATTTTTGCTTGAGGGAGAATTGGATTACGATTTCGATTTCAGTAAACAGGATTTTACAATATTTGCCGGAGGAACTTATAATCTGGCTTTAACGCCAAGTTACATAAATGGTCAAACGTTTAGAATTGTAATTGTACCAGGTATTTTGACTAATAAATCAGCGAATAAACCAGATTTTTCGAATTACTACGCGGTAATAAAAGCCTATAATATTGATGATTCAAATGTGAAAGTGCTAAACTAATTCGATTCAAACATAAAAAAAGCTATCAATTGATTTTGACAGCTTTTTTTATGCTTTTTAAATTATTGGATTTTATAATTTTTAGAACTCCGTATTTTTATCATAATCTTCCTTTTTATTCATTTTCAGTGAGACTACGATTCCTACTAGTAGCGAAACGGCAATAAAAGCCAGTGATACCCATTCCGGCAATTCGATAAAGTCATGAAGTAACATTTTTAAACCTACAAAACTTAAAATAGCGATTAGGCTGTATTCTAAATAGCTGAATCGTTCCAGCATATTCGCTAAAAAGAAATACATGGAACGCAACCCTAAAATCGCAAAAATATTAGAACTAAAAACTATAAAAGGATCTTTAGTTATTGCTAAAATAGCAGGAACACTATCAAGAGCAAATACAACATCCATTACTTCAATAACTACTAATGCAACAAAAAGGGGAGTAGCAGCAGTAATATGGCGTCTTTTTACAAAGAAATGTTCTTTGTCGATATGATTAGAAATCGCCATAACTTTCTTTAGACTTTTAAAAACGAAAGATTTTTTAGGTTCAAATTTTTCGTCTTCGTTGTCAAATAGCATTCTCATCGCGGTATAAATTAAGAACGCACCAAAAACATAAGCGGTCCAAGCAAATTTATTAATCAGCAAAACACCAAAATAAATCATTGCGCCTCTAAAAACGACTGCTCCCAATATGCCCCAAAACAAAACCCTGTGCTGGTATTTTTTTGGAATTTTAAAAGAGGAAAAAATAACAGCGATAACAAATATATTATCGACACTCAATGATAATTCAATCAAATAACCGGTAATGAATTTTATAGATGCTGCGGCAGGTCTTAAATGATCTGGATTAGCAACATAATTATTTTCGTAAAGCCAGTAAATAACTCCCGAAAACATAAAGGATAACGCCACCCAAACGGCGGTCCATTTTCCTGCTTCTTTGGAACTGATAATATGCGGAGTTTTATTAAAAACGCCCAAATCGAGTGCAAGAAATAATACAATAGCAAGTAAGAATAAAATCCAGACAATCATAAAGGGAGTTATTTGAGTGATACAAAGATACTTTTTGATTTTTAACAGTACTGCTTATTCTTGTAAATCTTACTTCTTTGGTAATTAATTTATCGTTTTTAAAATTCTCCAATTATTTTCGAAAATTTGATATTAATAAAAAACAGGATAAAAATTAGCAGCTTGTTATTATTTGTGGTCATTCTTAAGAATTTCATAAAATTAAGAGCATGCCCATAAAAAACAGAGGTAAACTTTCACGAAAGTAATATTTAAATTATATTTGCATCGAAATTCAAGGGGTTTAATATAAAAATCATACAATTATGTCTACATTACGTTTTCAAGCTTTGAGAGAAGCATCGACTAGAAAGCCAGTTAAATTTGAAGAATCAGATAGAAAATCAACTATTTTTGGTTCAAATGTATTTAATGATAGAGCAATGAAGCAATTTTTAACTTCAGATGCTTTTAAAGGAGTGCAAGGTGCCGTTCAGCATGGAACTAAAATAGACAGAAAATTAGCTGATTATATCGCAATGGGTATGAAAGAATGGGCCTTAACAAAAGGGGTTACTCATTATACACACTGGTTTCAACCACTTACAGGGACAACTGCCGAGAAACATGATGCTTTCTTCGAAACCTCTTATGACGGTAGCGATCCGGTAGAAAAATTTGGGGGTGCACAATTAGTACAACAAGAACCAGATGCATCTAGTTTCCCTAATGGTGGAATTAGAAATACATTTGAAGCAAGAGGGTATACCGCTTGGGATCCAACTTCTCCAGCGTTCATATATGGAACTACTTTATGTATTCCAACGGTTTTCATTTCTTACACAGGAGAAGCATTAGATAATAAAATTCCATTATTAAGAGCATTATCTGCAATGGATTCGGCTGCAACTGAAGTTTGTAAATATTTTGACAAAAATGTTAAAAAGGTAACGGCGACTTTAGGATGGGAACAAGAATATTTCTTAATCGATAAATCATTAGCAGATTCTCGTCCTGACCTTATCATGACTGGAAGAACATTGCTAGGACATACTTCTGCAAAAGGACAACAATTAGATGACCATTATTTTGGTTCTATCCCAACTCGTGCATTAACTTACATGAGAGATTTAGAGCAAGAATGTATGTTACTTGGAATACCGGTTAAAACACGTCACAATGAAGTAGCTCCAAATCAATTTGAGTTGGCTCCTATTTTCGAAGAAACAAATTTAGCGGTAGATCATAACTGTTTGTTGATGGATGTAATGCAAAAAGTGGCGGAACGTCATGATTTGAAAGTATTATTCCATGAAAAACCTTTCAAAGGAGTAAACGGTTCAGGAAAGCACAACAACTGGTCATTAGCGACAGATACTGGAGTTAACTTGCTAAGTCCAAGTAAAACGCCAATGAGCAATTTACAGTTTTTGACTTTCTTTATCAATACTATTAAAGCCGTAAATGATTACGAAGCGTTACTTAGAGGAGCAATTGCAACTGCAAGTAATGACCACAGATTAGGAGCTAATGAAGCACCACCGGCAATTATCTCTGTATTTATTGGAGAACAATTGACTAAAGTATTGGCTGAATTAGAAGGTGTAACTGCTGGGAAATTATCTCCGGAAGAAAAAACAGATTTAAAATTAAATGTAGTTGGAAAAATTCCAGACGTTCTTTTAGATAATACAGATAGAAACAGAACTTCACCATTTGCTTTTACAGGAAATAAATTTGAGTTTAGAGCAGTAGGATCTTCTGCGAACTGCTCTAATGCAATGACTACTTTGAATACCATTGTTGCCAAACAATTGAAAGATTTCAAAATTGAAGTGGATGCATTGATCGAATCTAAAGACATGAAGAAAGACGATGCGATCTTCAATGTATTGAGAGAATATATCAAAGTTTCTAAAAATATCCTTTTCGAAGGAGATGGTTACAGCGAAGCTTGGGAAATTGAAGCAGGAAAAAGAGGGTTGAGTAACTTCAAAACAACTCCTGAAGCGTTGAAAGCAAGAGCTTCTAAACAAGCATTAGATTTGTTTTCTGAAATGGGTATCATGAACCACATTGAAGTGGAAGCGCGTTACGAAATTGAATTGGAAGAGTACACTAAGAAAATTCAAATTGAAGGTAGAGTTTTAGGTGATATTTCTAAAAATCACGTTATTCCTACTGCTATTCGTTACCAAAATACTTTGATTGAAAACGTTAAAGGATTGAAAGATATTTTTGGAGCTGAATTTGAATCAATTGCAAAAGAGCAAATTGTTTTAATCAAAGAAATTTCTGGTCATATCGAAGGAATCAATACTAAAGTAGAAGAGATGACTAACGAAAGAAAGAAAGCAAACGTTCTGACTGATGCGCAAGAAATGGCTGAAGCTTATTGTAATGCTGTAAAACCTTATTTTGAAGTAATCCGTGAGCACTGCGATAAATTAGAATTATTAGTTGATAACGAGCTTTGGACATTAACTAAATACAGAGAATTGTTGTTTACAAAATAATAATAAAAATATCTAAAATTTTACACCCGATAGGTTTCAAAACTTATCGGGTTTTTTTATGCGATTTTATTTACTTTTACGTTATTTAAAAAATGATAATTAATTATTTCACATGAAAATAAGACTCTTTTTGATTTTGTTTTTGAATATAATGGCTTTGTCTGCTCAAAGTAAAGTGGTCGTGTTTTTTGATTTTAATCAAGATGAAATGAATGAAAAATCAAATGAAGAATTTTGTACATGGATAGAAAATTCAAAAGACAAAGAGATTTTAAAAATTCAAGGCTTCTGCGATAGTATTGATTCGAATTTCTACAATAAAGACTTATCCTTCCGAAGAGCGAATAATGTGCTTGCTCTTTTAGAGCGGAATAAAGTTCAAATAAATAAAAATTTTGAATTGAAAGGTTTGGGAGAAGATTTTCAACAATCAAAAAATGCAAGTGAAAACCGAAAAGTTTTAATTTATTACCACGATAAGCTGGCCATAAAATCTTCTGATCCAAAAAAAATAAAAGGAGGAAGTTTAAGTATTGAAGATAATCAAGATAAAAAAATCGTAAATAATGAAACACAAAAAAATGGGGCTCTAATTGAAAAAGTTAATAATTCTAAAGTGGGGGATTTAGTAAAACTGGAAAATTTAAATTTTTATTTCAACTCCGAAAAAATTATTATAGAATCAGAACCCATTCTTTTAGATCTTCTTCAAGTTTTGAAAATGAACCCTCGATTAAAAATTGATATATATGGGCATATTTGTTGTAATAGCAACCCAAATGATGTTAAGCTTTCTTACAGAAGATCAAAATTTGTTTTTGATTATTTAATAAAAAACGGAATCGCAACATCCAGATTGGGGTATAGAGGATATGGTAGTAATAGGCCCATATATGCGTTACCAGAAAAAAATGAAGCAGAGCGAATTGCAAATAGAAGAGTTGAGATTCTTATTGTCAAAAATTAGTGTAATAAATTTAAAGTAGAAGAGATGACTAACGAAAGAAAGAAAGCAAACGTTCTGACCGATGCGCAAGAAATGGCAGAAGCATATTGTAATGCTGTTAAGCATTATTTGAAGTAATCCGAGAGCACTGTGATAAATTAGAATTATTAGTTGATAACGAGCTTTGGACATTAACTAAATACTGAGAATTGTTGTTTACAAAATAATAACAAAAACTATTTCATTAAAAATGCCTATCTATTTTGGATAGGCATTTTTTTATGGATCTATTTTAATTATAAATATTTGTGGTTCGATATTACAAAGGTCTTTTCAGGATAATTACTATCGCTTGTAATGCGAACTATTTTCTTATTTCATGGAGTGAAATGCTATTTTGTTTCCTTCGGTGTCGGTGAAGTGTGCCATAAAGCCATTAGGCCCTATTGAAGTTTTAGGTAAAACAACTTTTCCGCCAGCTTCTTCAACCTTTGCGATAGGAATACTCAAATCATCACCACCGTTGAGGTAAACTAAAGTGCCTTTGTCAGCGGGTTGATACGCGGCATTTTCCACTAAACTACCTCCAATTCCATGTTCCATGTCTGCCGGGAAAAAAGCTGATTTCATGCCCATGGCTTCCATTGGCTGCATTTTTGCTCCTAAAACTGTTTCGTAAAACGCTTGTGCTCTGCTTAAATCTTTTACTGGAATTTCAAACCAGTTAATTGCATTTTTCATCTTTTCTAATTTTTTTGTTTATCAAAGGTTGAATTACTCTTTTTTAAGACTTTGTTTTGCTGTTAAATGCTACACAAAGATTTTAAGTTCATTTTATTGTCTGTCAATTTTTATTTTTATAGCAGCTATTTACGCTGGTTGTCACCAACTAAACCGTTTCTTCTGCGGTGGTCGGGTCAATGGTTGTGGATATTCGACTGATGGAATTTGCGGGAAATCCACCCAATTTAGCATGTTCCCGAATCATTTCCTCATTTGGAGCAATATAAGTACAATAGATTTTGTCAGCAGTTACTTGGCTGTTAACCCATTGGATTTGTGGACCCATTTTGCCCACTACTCCGCAAGAAGTTTGCGAAATGGCTTTCAACTGCTGGGCAGTAAATTTACCTGCACCTGGAATCTCTCTTTCAATTACGTATTTAGGCATGATCTTGTTTTTTTAATTTCCTACTCGTATGGCTTTTCGGTAAGGCCCCGTTTTTTTAGTGGTCGCTGGTTTCCACTTTTCGAAGTTTAAAGTTTCTTAAACTTTTAAAGATTTTTATTGATAAATTTCACTTAAAACTAATGTGAAACTAGCATAATAAGTATTTAAATATATAGTATTTTATGATGGTTTTTAATACATAATAGTCTAACAATTAAAACATTACAACAAATTTAGTCAAATAATTTTATATTATAAAGACAGATTACAGATTTAACGAAACAGTTGAAAACCCCATAGGCAAAACCCAAAAAAAATAATTATCTTTGCCGCACAACCCAGTTGCTCAAAAGCGGCTTACACAACTACAATACATGAGTTCAGATACTTCAAAAAGATATGCACAACGTGGTGTTTCGGCATCCAAAGAAGATGTACATAACGCCATAAAAAATATTGACAAAGGTTTATTTCCTCAAGCATTTTGTAAAATTGTTCCTGATTATTTAACCCAAGACGAAGACTATTGTTTGATTATGCATGCCGATGGAGCGGGAACTAAATCTTCTCTAGCGTATATGTATTGGAAAGAAACAGGCGATATTTCGGTGTGGAAAGGCATTGCTCAAGATGCGTTGATTATGAATATCGACGATTTATTGTGCGTGGGAGCAACCGATAATATTATGCTTTCTTCCACGATTGGGAGAAATAAAAATCTGATTCCAGGCGAAGTTTTGTCAGCTATTATCAATGGAACCGAAGAATTAATCAAAGAACTGGATTCTTTTGGCGTGACCATACATTCCACCGGCGGGGAGACTGCTGATGTGGGTGATATCGTGCGTACCATAATTGTAGATTCTACTGTTACGGCTCGTATGAAACGCAGCAAAGTAATTGATAATGCTAATATTAAAGCCGGTGATGTAATTGTAGGAATGGCTTCTTTTGGTCAGGCTACTTATGAAAAAAGCTATAATGGCGGAATGGGAAGCAACGGATTAACCTCGGCGCGTCACGATGTTTTCGGGAAGTATTTGGCAACCAAATATCCAGAAAGTTTTGATGCCGCAGTGCCCGAAGAATTAATCTATTCCGGTCAGGTAAAATTAACGGATACAGTTGAAAATTCACCAATCGACGCCGGACAATTAGTGCTTTCGCCAACTAGAACTTATGCGCCAATTATCAAGAAAATTTTAGACAAATATTCGTCAAAAGATATTCACGGTATGGTACATTGCAGTGGAGGTGCACAAACTAAAATTTTGCATTTTGTACAAAATTTACACATCATAAAAGACAATTTATTTCCGGTACCGCCACTTTTTCAATTGATACAAGAGCAATCCAAAACAGATTGGAAAGAAATGTACCAAGTTTTCAATTGTGGACATCGCATGGAAGTTTACGTTCCGGAAGCGATCGCTCAAGACATTATCGCGATTTCAAAATCGTTTAATGTTGACGCCCAGATTGTGGGTAGAGTAGAAGCAGCCGACACTAAAAAACTGACTATCATCAGCGACTACGGAACTTTCGAATATTAGTAAAAAGCAAACACGAATTTCACGAATTTTCACTAATTAATTCGTGTGAATTTGTGAAATTTGTGTTTTTATATTTTTTGTCAGTTAGATTTTTATCGAGTTTTTTAATGCCAGTTTTTCATAGCAAATACCAAAAGAAATGTACGAATTAGTTTTTTGGAAATATCAGGAAGGAATTTATCTAAACCATCAACTAGTTTACGAGGCTCTTATGGAGCAGCAGGAAGTGGCCGGTCTGGAGGAACTTCCCACCGCTGTCATCCTCAATCGAATGAATTCCGTTTTCTCTAAATGGGAAAAAGTGGATGAAAACAGTTGGAAAAATCCAAATGGCAAAGGCGCTTTCCAAATACAAATTACACCGCAAAGCATCCAAATCGATTGCTACGGTACCGAAGGGAAAACCATGAATCTCTTGGTTGATACCATGTCCGAATTCAAATGCCCGCTATACGATCCGCAGGTTCCGGAGCGTTACGATGAAATGAGTGAATAGTACTTTTAGGAGCTAATCCAGCTATACATTACAATCTTTTTTGAAAATCACTTTTTTTGTAAAAAGAAAAAAGAGTTTCCGTTGGTCACTTTTTTTCTTTAACAAAAAATACGCCATTTTCTTCATAAGGATTTCCACTGCTATCTGGGCTATAAATTCAGTGTAAATCGGTGTCATCTGTAATTTCCGTGTGCTATTTTTTTATAAATTGCCTTAAAAAAATAATGACTCCAACTTTCGATTTCGCCCAAAATATCATCCTAGAAAATGAAACCGTTTTGCTCCGTCCTTTACAAGAAAGCGACGTTGAAAACCTATTGGAAATTTCTATCAACGAACCCGAAACTTGGGAATATTCCTTAGTTCGAGCCAACGGAAAAGAGAATTTAGAAAACTACATCCAAATCGCCCTAAAAGCCAGAGAAAACAAAACCGAAATTCCTTTTATAGTTTTCGATAAAAAATCAGGAAAATATGCCGGAAGTACCCGTTTTTACGATGTTAATATTGGATTCAAAACTTTGCAATTAGGATATACTTGGTACGGAAAACAATTTAGAGGAACAGGCTTAAACAAAAATTGCAAATTTCTGTTATTGCAATATGCTTTCGAAACTTTGGGAATGGAACGCGTAGAATTCCGTGCCGACAATAATAACCATCGAAGCATTGCCGCCATGAAAAGTATTGGTTGCAAAGTAGAAGGAGTTTTACGAAGTCAGATGCCAACTTTAGGCAGCGAGTTGCGCCGTGACAGTATTGTTTTGAGTATCCTAAGAAACGAATGGTTTGATGAAGTGAAAGAAAATCTAAAAGCCAAATTAAATAAAGCTTAAATGTCAGGAGTTGAGATACGGGTATTTTTACTGCGCTCGCTCGAATAGTAGTATTTGGAATTTTTCTTAGTTGGATACCTAATTTCATCCATAATTACCAGTATGGATGCAGCAATAATCAAAGAAAAAAAGCTCCAAACGGAGACAATATAATTTTCATAATAAAGAGTTGTGATTGTATAAGAAATGATGGTTGTGACAGCCAATAACCAAACTTTTCTAATGTTTAAAAATAAAGGAGGAGCAATTGTTGCAATAATATATAGCAAATCGGCAGGAATACTATATTTCATTGGATAGTTTTGTGAAAAGGAAATCGTGTAACCACTAATTTTTGCCTCAACAGCATACGTCATTAAGCAATACCCCATATAAAAAGCTATAAAAACACCAATGGCAAGCAGCACTCGCTGAAAAATTATATTTTCCTGCTCTTTCTCCAGTTTTAATGCCGCATAAGGAATCCATATCGGCCATACAAACTGACTAATAAATAGTAAGATATAGGTCGTGATTTGTTGGAGTGGAGCGAAAAAAGGTTTCGTTAATGCTAACCATAGAAAACCTTCAACAAATTGTTGCGCACAAAAAATAATCGGAATACAGGCGAAATAAATTTGATATGGTTTTCGTACTTGTTGTATCGAAATAACACTTACTGCTGCAAGAATAATACCTGCCCCAAAACTTATACTAGCTGAAAAACACATACGTTTTAGTTTATATGAATTAACAATTATTGTATTTAAAGTAGGTTAATGGGAATGGGTTATTGAAAATGTTTAGAACAAAACGATTGATAAAGTGCACTAAACTGCCTTTATCCATCATTTTTTAAACATTTGATTTAACCTGAAAGTTAGTTGAGTTTTAAATTCTTTCTAACTTGTAAATAATAATAAGATTTTGGGGACAGTGAGATTCTAAAAATTTAAAATCTCAGTTAAAGCTAATTTATAAATAAATTTTGAATTTTACAACTGAAAACCAGTGTTTTATAAAATAAACGAGAGACGGTTGCTTTGAAAAGTGCTGAAAAAAATCTAAAAACGAAATTATAGCAAAGAAACGCTACTCAATTGGTAAAAGTAAATTTTATGTTATTACATTCCAAAAACTGATTTTTCTTCGTGTGGTAAAACCCAATTTTTTATACAATGCAATAGCACCGAAATTCGTTTCGGTGACGTGTAAGTAGGGCGTTTTATTTTCCTCAAAAACAGCATTTACGGTATGGGCAACGAGCTGTTTTGCATATCCCTGACCGGTATGATTGGGATGCGTAACTACGGCGCTAACTTCAGTAAATTGATTTGTTTTCATCCGTTCTCCTGTTGCGGCAATAAGCAGGTTGTTTTTGAAAATCCCATAATACCTGCCTAATAGAGCCGTTTTCTTTTTGAAATAACCGGGTTGGACCAAAGTGACCAATTGAAACAATTCCTCAATATGTTCTTCGCCAAGTTCTACGATATTTTCTTTAATTTCCAAGTCTATTGTATGAGAAATGACCATTTGCAGACAAACCAATTCCTTGTTCAATTTAAGTGTGTTTGGAATTGTTGGTTTTTCTCCCACGATGAAAAAATTATCAACAATTTTAGCATATTCAGCAATAGGAGCAGCAGTGTTTTCGATTGTTATAAAACCACCAAAGGGACAATAATCCGGATGATAAAATTTTATATTATTGTATTCAATCGCAAAACTTTGATGGCTTTCGGATAATGAATACCAAACCGGATTGTCCAGTTTTTCGATATCTTTCATAGTAAAGATTAATTTGATTGATGAATGTTTTGATTTACGAATATATAGAATAAACGATAAATATTTTTTGTGCAAAATCTGATGAATTCATATCAGAATATGGCCTACTAAGTTTAGTTGGTAAAATTAAATCAAAGAATTGTTTATGGAAAAAAGAGTAAAGTTTGAGACGATCTCCTTTGATTTTATAAGATTTAAAAAAAAATAATTTAGATGTTCATATCCGGATTTTCAATTCCTGCCGACGGGGAATCTTGTCGGTGTGGTTTTGGCGCACTTATTTTGACGGTGCTCGTGTTTTTTATTTGTGATAAAGTTTCGACGCAATTGTCTACCAATTCTTCGGTGGTGCGTTTTATATAGTCACTTTTTTTAAATTGCATGACATTTTTATCCATGTCTTCTGCTGTCCATCCTCTGCTCCATCCTACGAAACTGAAAGGAGGAAAGATAAACCCCAAATCGGTAAAAAACCACATTAATTGACCCGCTACCGACTGAATATTGTCCTGGCCGCCGGTAATAATGAAAGCCGCTACTTTATTTTTAATTAAAATATTTTTATGAAGCGTAATTTGATTTTGCACCGTATTAAATCGTTCTGCCATTTTATAATACAATGACGAGGCATTTCCCCATCTAATAGGAGTGGCGAGTAAAACCACATCTGCCCACAATACGGTTTCCCGGTACACTTGTGTCATGCCGTCTTTGGCATCCATTTCGGTAATGCTGCAGGGCCAAGTACAGGCATTCATGTGTTGGGAATAATAGCCCTCACAATGGCGAAATTTCAACTCTCGAAGTTTTATCATTTTGGTTGCTGCTCCATATTTTTCAGTTGCATACGCCAACGCCTTTTCAAGAGCATTTTCAGAGGTGCTGAACCGTGTAAGATTGTCATTCATATTTGTGGTTGAGATGCCCAATATGTTTAAAGAGGTTCCTGTAGTTTGGTATTTTAAATGGATCAAATCATCCAACGCACTTAAATCGTGTGTGGCTTTTTTTGCTTTAATAATTGGTTCTTGGCTTATTAAAATGGCATCGCCATCCATTTTTATTTCATAAACAGTTTGCTGGTCCCCGTAATCCAAAGGTGCTTTTCCTGTTTCAATATTATATTCCCAGCCATGCCAAGGACAAGTAACATACAGACCGTCATATTTTTGTTCAACACAGCCTAAGCCTAACGGACCTCCTTTATGCAAACAGGCATTTCCTATGGCCGTGATTTTTCCGTTGTAATGAAACAAGGCTACTTTAGAATTTTTCACCTGCACTATTTTACTGCTTCCTTCGGGAAGTTCAGAAAGGGACGCTGCTTTTATGAAATCCATTTTTAATAATTTAATGTTAGAAACAAAAAATTGGGCTGTAATGTCAATCAAACTTCTCAAGTATTTTTTGCGGAAGTTTGCTGACGTTTAAATCATCGTTTGCAGATTGATGACAAATGAAATGAATTAAATATTTGAATATGAGTATATTGGTTACTATAAAGATATGAAAAAAGCATTTAATTCCAAAACTGTCGTAGGATTACAGAAATCTCAAAAATTGCTAATAGGAATGGGTGTAAAGTGGGAGATATTTGTGGTGCGTTTTTTGGTAAGTAATAAGATTTGGGGTTCGGAGCCGTCTACTCGATTGGCAGAAGATTTTATTTTGAAATTGTTAACCTGTTTGCGCGGATTTGCAATCCGTGCCCATAAAGTGATGACGAAATGTTTTTAAAGAGGTAGAAATATAACTACAATACAATAAGTCGTTGTTTTGGAGTAAAACAAAATCCATTACATACCGCTTTATTTTTGATGGTTTTATTGTCTAATAGCAAGAAGAAGCCAATTGGACTGCGCACGGATTACAAATCCGTGCTATCAAAATGTGCATTCGGATCTTATTTTCCCTCAAAAAAGTCAATTGCTATTTTAGTTATTATTTCGGGTTTTTCATAAAACACATCATGAGAACAATTGGGGATTACACAAAATTGGCTGTTTTTTATTGCATTGCGAATTTCTATCCCGTGTTCTAAAGAGTACATATCGCGATCTCCATATACAATTAATGTGGAAATTTTGATTGATTCCAAAACAGATTTAGGGAAATATTGTTCTTCTAACCACATTGTTTTTATTTCTGTGATGTATCGCTTCCAGTCTTTTTTAGATAATGATTGATAATAGGTAATCCAATTTTGTAAATGGCTTTCTACCCATAATATGTCCGATATGTTTTTAGTTTCGACCATTCCTCCCTCGGTTGTACCTTTTAAAGTATAGTTAGCTCCAACTGGAATCATCTTTTTTACTTTTTCGGGGCGTTTATGGGCAAGTAATAAAGCGGTGTTTCCTCCATCGCTCCATCCCATTACATAAAGACTGTCCAATTTGAGTTTATCTATCAATTCAGATTGATAATCGGCTAATAGTTGATAACTTAATGGGTTTTTGGCATATTCTGAACGACCTAATCCAGGCGCATCAGGGATGATAACTCTAAATTTCTCTGATAGTTTTGGAATAATCTTGGAGAAATCTCTAACATTACCAAGTCCGCCATGTAATAATAACAAGGGGATTCCTTTCCCGTATTCTTCATAATAAACCTTGGTTCCTTTTATGGTTACATATTGTCCATTGTTTGAACCATATTTAATTTGTCCAAATGTAAAAAGAGGTATTGTCAGGGTAATGGTTAAAAGTAATTTTATTAATTTCGACATCTGCATTTATTAGTTTTTATACGGTTTGGTTTTACTTGTATACAACCATATATACAACCATGTTTTTAAAATATATTATGTTTTTTGTATTGTTTATTGTGCTTTAGACTCTTTCAAATATAGTATTTATTTTGTTAAATTTATAATATAGGTCGATTCATTAATTACCCGATTGCGCCGAGTGCAATCCGTGCCCGTAAAGTGATGCCGCAATGCTTTTAAAGAGGTAGAAATATAAGGACAGTAAAATAAGTTGTTGTTTTGGAGTAAAACAAAACCCAGTACATTCACCGCTATATTTTTGATGGTTTTATTGTGTAAAAGCAAGAAGAAGCCAATTGGACCGGGCACGGATTGCAAATGCGCACTATCAAAATGTAGATATATCCGAGCCATAGGGGTTAAGTCATTGCGAGGAACGAAGCAATCTCATCCAGCTATCTATTGGTTTAGTTGCTCATCATTGTGTGCACAGTTTACATAGAATGCGCTAACGATTGTGTATATCTGAGTGATCGGGCTATACTACTCCACTAAGGCACAATTTTTAAAAGGCTTCAATAATGAAAAAATAAAATAAAACCCATATTCCTATAAAAAAGAATCCAAGATATAAGCTATTTAAATTTTTCTTTAAATCTTTTTTAATAAAAAGTCTGTACAAAATCCAGCCTAAAAAAAAGATTGTTAAACCTATTACCATTACAACTCTTGACATATTTTTTTTTTAAGTGTTATGATTCCATTCTATTTTCTACTGGTTATCGAACTTACGATATTTTTTTCGCATCGCCACTAACGTTTGGTCGCTTGGCGATGTGGCGGATTAAGGAAGCCTAAACTTTCGGTTAATGACTAATTTTCCAAGTACAAGACGAATTTCAAATTAAGCCAAATCCCGCCATATTGCCAAACGACGGTTGGCAGATCGGGCTATTTTTAGCATTTATTACTTGAGTGTACTTGTGTTAAAACAAAAACGAAAGTTAGTAATCATTTTAAAAATTTGATTAACTAATTTCCGTTTTAAGTTCTATTTGTTTTTTACAAACAATTTGTTGCGTTGTTTAATTCAACGCTGTCAATGTTGTAAATTAAAGTATTATTCGATGTACTGTACATAGATTCTGAAAAATTATCATATTTTTTTATATCAAGCACACCTTCGCCTTCTGAAAACGATAAGCATTTGTTTGATGTAATAAACTTAATAACAACTTTTTTTGCAATAAACCTTGTGTCGTTTTCAAAAGCAAAAGGTTGCCCTAAACCAGTTTTATCTCCCTCTTGTGTTAATGAAAAACTAATTTCTTTACTAGGTTCGATTATATAGTTTTTAAAACTCGCACCATTTTTATCATACAAAATAATTTCTACACTATCGGGAGTCAAATTTTTATAAATAAAATTAGTTTTTAAATTATAATCTATTCTGCTACCACTATCGCATGATATAAAAATTAATGTAAGAATTCCGATAGCAATGTATTTTATCCAAAATGTTTTCATTTAATGTTTTTTAAAGTTTATATTAGTTCCAGCGGTTAAATAATGCAGGTAAATTGTTTTCGGTTGTGTTGTCATGGTCAGTTATTATTTTATTTCTCCATTCCTCTGACTATACTACTCCACTAAGGCACAATTTTTAAAAGGCTTCAATAATGAAAAAATAAAATAAAACCCATATTCCTATAAAAAAGAATCCAAGATATAAGCTATTTAAATTTTTCTTTAAATCTTTTTTAATAAAAAGTCTGTACAAAATCCAGCCTATAAAAAAGATTGTTAAACCTATTACCATTACAACTCTTGACATATTTTTTTTTAAGTGTTATGATTCCATTCTATTTTCTACTGGTTATCGAATTTACGATATTTTTTTCGCATAGCCACTAACGTTTTGCCACTTTGAGATGGCTGGAAGTTCGTAACCGCTCAATTTTCGGCTTAACGTAAACGCGATGAGAAACGTTAATTCCACTAAATTCCAGCTAGCTCAAAATGGCTGTTACAGGCTGGTTGTTTTTTATTCATAAATTTCAAATGCTTTTCTGAATTTATTTTCTATAATTCTTTTGCTAAGCTTGTAATGTAAGCTTCCAAAGATTAACATTAGTAATATAAAAATAGTTGGTATCATTACATCATTTTTGTTTCCGAATGTAAGATTAATATAAGTTATCATACCAATTCCACAAACTAACCAAAATAACAAAAAATATTTTTGATATTTAAACTTTGGAAAAATTTCATATCTAATTTGAAGTTTTTTATTCACAAAACTATAATTTCCTTTTATAACGTAATAACTATGAGAAATTCTCAAATTTGAAGTTAGATAAAATGTTGAATCGTCGTAACGTCCGTAAAAGGATTTTGAGGAATCGAAGAAAAACAAATTAAATGGAGTATTTATTTTGAGTTGAGGATGTCCAATTTTTATTGATTTTTTTAATTTTTCTTTGAATTCAGTTACGTTAAGTTTTGATTGCATTCCCTTTTTGAATTATTATGAAGGTTTGTATTTTTCGTGTAGTGATGTATTCAACTTTTAATCTCAATTTCAATTTTCACGGTTCTGCTTTTCACATATCGATTTTCGAGTTTCTGCTGGCAAAATCCAACTTTCTGCTTTTTAGATTCCAATTTTCAAACTTCTGCTCTGAAATTTTTCTGCGTAAACAAATGCGTATTTTCTAATGATTTTTTTCTGCGTAATTTCGGCACAACTTGCCTGTAACGTCCCGGTGCTACACGAGGTTTGGGATTAAAAATGCGTAATCTTTCAGATTCGCCAAATCTCCCAAGTACAAAACCATATTTAAATTCAGCCAAATACCCAAATCTCGTGTAACGGCTGTGTGTGCCCTGCATACGCTCCCATTCCTCAAAAGTAGGAATTTTATCTAGAGGGTGCAAGTCCCTTATCGGCAAGTTGTTGTATTATATTGAG
>NZ_JADOVD010000025.1:0-21397 GCF_015752245.1 Flavobacterium sp. CG_9.10 | reverse complement strand
GTTATTACTTGGACTTTTGATGATGGAAACGGAAATTCAACAACCGCTACGCAAAACATAGTGGTAAAAGATACTACTACACCAGTAACGCCAACCTTGGCGGATGCAACCGGAGAATGTTCGGCTACTGCGGTGGCTCCAACAACTACTGATGCTTGCGCCGGAACAATCATTGGAACTACCACTGATGCGTTGACTAGAAGTACTCAAGGTACTTCTGTAATCACTTGGACTTTTAACGATGGCAACGGAAATTCAACAACCGCTACGCAAAATATAGTTGTAAAAGACAATACTAAACCTGTAACGCCAACTTTGGCGGATGCCACAGGAGAATGTTCGGCTACTGCCGTGGCTCCAACTACTACTGATGCTTGCGCAGGAACTATTACTGGAACTACTTCTGATGCTTTGACAAGAAGTACGCAAGGAACTTCGGTTATTAGTTGGACTTTTAACGATGGTAATGGAAATTCAACAACCGCTACGCAAAACATTGTTGTAAACGACACTACTAAACCACTAACACCAACCTTGGCGGATGCTACAGGCGAATGTTCGGCTACTGCTGTGGCTCCAACAGCGACTGATGCTTGCGCGGGAACCATTACTGGAACTACCACCGATGCTTTGACAAGAAGCACTCAAGGAACTTCGGTTATTAGTTGGACTTTTGATGATGGTAATGGAAATGCGACAACAGCTACTCAAAACATAGTGGTTAAAGACAATACTAAACCCCTAACACCAACCTTGGCGGATGCAACTGGAGAATGTTCCGCAACCGCTGTGGCTCCAACAACTACTGATGCTTGCGCCGGAACAATCACTGGAACTACTACTGATGCTTTGACAAGAAGTACCCAAGGAACTTCAGTTATTACCTGGACTTTTAACGATGGTAATGGAAATAGCACCACAGCTACTCAAAACATAGTTGTAAAAGATGTTACTAAACCACTAACGCCAACTTTGGCGGATGCCACAGGAGAATGTTCGGCTACTGCAACAGCTCCAACCACTACTGATGCTTGTGCCGGAACAATCACCGGAACAACCACTGATGCTTTGACAAGAAATACTCAAGGAACTTCGGTTATTACTTGGACTTTTGATGATGGTAACGGAAATTCAACAACCGCTACGCAAAATATAGTTGTAAAAGACAATACTAAACCTGTAACGCCAACTTTGGCGGATGCCACAGGAGAATGTTCGGCTACTGCCGTGGCTCCAACTACTACTGATGCTTGCGCAGGAACTATTACTGGAACTACTTCTGATGCTTTGACAAGAAGTACGCAAGGAACTTCGGTTATTAGTTGGACTTTTAACGATGGTAATGGAAATTCAACAACCGCTACGCAAAACATTGTTGTAAACGACACTACTAAACCTATTATTAACTCTTTACCCGCAGCTACTACTATAAACTGTCCTTCAGTTCCTAATTTTACTACTGCTACTGCTACTGATAATTGCAATTTTATTTTGACTTTCGAAGATAAAACTACAAATGGTCAATGTGCTGGTTCTTATTCGGTAACTAGAACTTGGACAGTTACTGATAATTCGGGCAACTTCTCAATTGCTTCGCAAACCATTAATGTTCAAGATGTAACTGGTCCTACAACTACAACTCCATTTAGTTCAACTATAAATGTGAATTGTGATGCGATTCCAGCAAAACCTGAACTCGCATTCGTTGACAATTGTTCATCTGTTGTTTTACCAGCTTTATTTACAGAAAACATTATAAATAGAACTCAAGATTCCTATTCAATTATGAGAAAGTGGACCGTATCAGATTCTTGTGGAAACGCATCAACATTTACCCAAATTGTAAATGTTTCCATTTCAAACAGCTTGGTAACAATTCCTACATCTGCTTGTAATAACGCGGAAATCTCAACAATCGATCTATCTAGTCTTTTACCTGCAGGTACTCCAGCAAATGGAAATTGGACAGTGGTGAATAATTCAGTACCCTTACAAGGAAGTATACTTACTGTTTTAGGTCTTGCCGTAGGTGATTATGTTTTCGAATATAAAGTTGAAGATGTAAATTGCCCTAGAACCATTAAGTTAAATATGAACATAAATAATAGCTGTAGTGCTGTTGTGTTGCCTTGCGGTACTATATTAGTTCATAAATCCTTTTCACCAAATGGAGACGGATTAAATGAGAATTTCATTATCGATAATATTGAGTACAACAACTGCTATCCAGATAACACTGTTGAAATTTATAATCGTTGGGGAGTTTTGGTTTTTGAAACGACTGGGTATAATAATACAACCAAAGTTTTCAATGGAACTTCACAAGGTAGATCAACAATTAGTCAATCTACCGGTTTGCCAACTGGAACATATTTTTACATTTTGAATTTCACATCTAAAGATGGTAATGGTAATATTCAGACTAATAAAAAAGATGGGTATTTATACCTTACTAGATAAATTTAACTTAAATCTAATTCTTGAAGGCTGTTATTAACCCTCAGGCTTAAAAAGGAAACCTAATGAAGACAAAAATACTAATATTCGTTTTGATGTTTACTGGAGTTGTAAGTTATGGCCAACAAGATGCACAATTTACACAATACATGTACAACACCATTAATGTTAATCCTGCTTACGCAGGATCGAGAGGAGCTATGAGCATATTTGCTTTGCATCGCACGCAATGGGTAGGACTCGATGGGGCACCGGTAACTAATGCAGTTTCAATAAATACTCCTCTAAACGAAAATAATTTGGGATTAGGAGTATCTGTAATTAATGATAAAATTGGACCTACTCATGAGAATACACTCTCCGCTGATTTATCCTACACTATTCCTACTTCAGAGACTTTTAAACTTTCGTTTGGTATTAAAGCAACTGCTAATCTGTTCGATTTGGATGTATCCAAATTAAATCCAGTTGATGATGATCCTAGTTTACATGACTACAGTAACAAATTTACGCCAAATATTGGTGCAGGTGTTTATTTACATTCTGACAAAGCTTATGTCGGTTTTTCAGTCCCTAATTTTATTGAATCTAAAAGATATGATGATAATGAAGTGGCTATTTTCAGAGAAAAAATCAATTATTATTTAATAGCCGGTTACGTGTTTGACTTAACTAGTGAAGTTAAATTCAAACCTGCAATGCTAACCAAAATGGTTTTGGGAGCACCTCTTCAAGTAGATGTATCAGCAAATTTTATGTTTAGCGAAAAATTCGTAGTAGGACTAGCCTATAGATGGAGTGCAGCTTTAAGCGCCATGGTTGGTTTTCAAGTTTCTGATGGCATGTACATTGGCTACGGTTACGATCGTGAAACCACTATTTTAAACAATTATAATTCAGGTTCGCATGAAATATTCTTACGCTATGAATTATTCAAAAATCAGAATAAAATTATAACCCCAAGATTCTTCTAAAAATAATTATTATGAAAAATATTATACTCCTTTACATAACATTAGTAAGTGTTTTTTCATGTAACATTTATTCTCAAAAAGCAAGAGTAACGGCAGCAGATAAAAAATATGACAACTATGCCTATATAGATGCTATAAAAACCTACGAAAGGGTGGCGGAAAAAGGATATAAATCCGTTGATATGTTTAAAAAATTGGGGAATGCTTATTACTTCAATGGTGAACTTGACAAAGCCGCTAAATGGTACGGTGAATTATTCGCCATGGTCGCTGAAACTGATTTGGAAGCGGAATATTACTATCGTTATGCACAATCTTTACGCTCTATAGGCCAAAACGATAAGGCGGATGAAATGTTACAAAAATTTATTCAAAAATCGGGAAACGACAGTAGAGGTAAACTTTTTAAAAATAACCCCAATTATTTGGAAGCAATTAAAGCTAATTCAGGCCGATACCAAATAGAAGATGCAGGTGTCAATTCTAAATACTCTGACTATGGATCTGCGATCTATTCAAACAAAATCATTTTTGCGTCGGCTAGAGATACGGGTAGTTTGGGGCAAAGAAAACACAAATGGACGAATCAATATTTTACAAATTTATACACCGCAGATTTAGGTGAGAATATGACGCCAGCCATACCTAAGAAATTTGATGGAACCATTAACTCTAAATTTCATGAAGCTACACCTGTTTTTACTTCTGATGGAAAGACAATGTATTTTACCCGAAACAATTACCTAGATGGCAAAAAAGGAAAAGATGGAAATCGCATCACCTTAATAAAAATATACAAAGCGAGTTTAATCAATGATAAATGGACTAATGTAACCGACTTACCTTTTGACAGTAACAATTATAGTACGGCACATCCTGCTTTAAGTCCTGATGGGAAAACGTTATATTTTGCTTCAGATATGCCGGGAACATTAGGTCAGTCGGACTTATTCAAGGCGAAAATTAATGAAGATGGCAGTTTTGGTACTCCTGAAACCCTAGGAAGTACAATTAATACTGAAGGCCGAGAAACTTTTCCGTTTATAAATGATGAAAATGAACTTTATTTTGCCTCAGACGGACATCCTGGCTTGGGCGGATTGGATGTTTTTGTATCCAAAATAAACGCAGACGGAACTTTTAGTGAAGTTAAAAATGTAGGATCAGACATTAATTCTCCTAAAGACGATTTCGCCTATTTGATTGACACTAAATCAAGAAGAGGTTTTTTTAGTTCTAATAAGGACGGAGGTCTGGGTTATGATGATATTTATAAATTCTTAGAAACTAAAAGACTGACTTGTGAGCAACTATTATATGGAGAAATTACAGATGTATCAACGAAAGAGTTTCTTGCAGATACAAAAATCAGTCTGTATGACGAACAATTTAATCTAAAGACTGCCGCAGTTTCAGATGAGAAAGGGAACTATACTTTTACCGTTGAGTGTGGAAAAACTTATTATGTAAGAGCTGAAAAAACAGAATACACAACCAAAGAACAAAAAATCACAATTGCCGAAGAAAATGGGAAAACTTATTTACCTATAGCTTTGGAAAAATCGAAATGTAAAGTGACTATTGGAGATGATTTAGGTAAATGTTTTGGAATAAAAATGATTTACTTCGATCTGGATAAATCTAATATTCGACAAGAAGCAGCTTTGGATCTAGAAAAAATATTAGATGTTTTAAATCAAAATCCAACTATGAAATTGGATATTCGTTCTCATACCGATAGTCGAGCCACATTCAAATACAATGAAGCACTATCCGATAGAAGAGCTAAATCAACTGTGGAGTGGTTAGTTAAAAATGGAGTTGATGCAACTCGATTGACGGGAAAAGGATATGGTGAAAACCAGCTCGTAAATAAATGTGCCGATGGTGTAGAATGTACTGAAGAAGAGCATCAACTTAATAGAAGAAGTGAATTTATAATTACTGCTTTGTAAATAAAATATATAATTATTGCCAAAGTATTTGTAAATCAATTGTAAAATAAATAAACCTCGAAAGTACCATTTTCGAGGTTCTTAAATTAGATGTTTTTTAATATTGTGAATGATATTCGGTACACGATTTAGGTTTAAATGACCTTTAATTTTGCTAAAAAATATTTTTTTTTAATGATTGGTGACAAGAGATATCCTTTCCAGGCAGCAATATTAAAATTTTTATTTTTAAAAATTATTTCTATATCACATTATTTTTTAAGTTTTTTCTTAAAAATTAGTATTAAAAGAAATAAAGACATTTGTACTTATTTATGTACGAAACAAAAGTGAAAATTTTGAAGTGAAAAATTAAAAATTTTATGATAAAAACATACATTTCAACGAGTATATAGGTTATTGACAGAAAAAAATAATCAATATTGTTAATTATACTTAACTTTACTTATAGATATTAACAAACTGTTTGTAAATAGTTTGAGACAAAAAAAATAGAATCTAACAGGAATAAAATAATTATAACGTAAATAAAAAATTATCTAAAACTAGAATTAAGCCTGAACTCAAGATTGAAAAATTGCATTATTTTAATGTTTTAAAAATACAAAAAAAGGAAGGTCACCTACGACCGAAAAAGTTCTTTAACCCCAAAAAAAGAATATTTTCAATCCTAAAAAATGTAGAAATAAACTTGATCTCAAGATTGTAAGGCTGTAGTAATTGAATGTTTTTAAAATTAGAAAAAAAGGAAAGTCACCTACGACTGGAAAAGTTCTTTAACCCCAAAAAAAGAAAGTTTTCATTCCTGAAAAAGCTAAAATTGAACTCTGATTCAAGGTTGTGAAATTGTATTGATTCAATGTTTTTTAAAATTAGAAAAAAAGGAAAGTCACCTACGACTGGAAAAGTTCTTTAACCCCAAAAAAAGAAAGTTTTCATTCCTAATATAGCTAAAATTAAGCGTGAAGTCAAGATTGAAATTTGCAATGATTGAATATTATTAAAAAAGGAAAGTCACCTACGACTGAAAAAGTTCTTTAACCCCAAAAAAAGAAAGTTTTCATTCCTGAAAAAGTGAAATTTAAGCGTGAAGTCAAGATTGAAATTTGTAATGATTGAATATTATTAAATAAGGAAAGTCACCTACGACTGAAAAAATTCTTTAACCCCAAAAAAAAGAAAGTTTTCATTCCTGAAAAAGTGAAAATTAAGCGTGAAGTCAAGATTGAAATTTACAATGATTGAATATTATTAAATAAGGAAAGTCACCTACGACTGAAAAAATTCTTTAACCCCAAAAAAAGAAAGTTTTCATTCCTGAAAAAGCTAAAATTAAGCGTGAAGTCAAGATTGAAATTTGTAATGATTGAATATTATTAAATAAGGAAAGTCACCTACGACTGAAAAAATTCTTTAACCCCAAAAAAAAAGAAAGTTTTCAATTCTTAAATATAAATTCAAACACTTGTAATACATATAGTTAGGTTTAAAAAATAAATTAAATAAATTTTATTGAGAACTCAACTCTTTAACTAAATAATAGAGTTACAGCAACGATTTTACTTAAAATTTAATTAATTCTCATCGAAGATTATTCCATAAAATAACAACATTTTATTATCTAAAAAATTAAAATATAATTATTATGAAAGAAAAAATTACTTTTCATACCCTAGTTTTCCACCTACTAGCTACGAATAAATATTCTGAATTTGAAGTTCCAAAATATTGGGCTTATTTCGTTCAAACTATGATATCCCTTTTTCAAAAGAAAATATCAGTTGATCCCTTATTTAATTATTTAAATACTATTTCTAAAAAAATAGATCTGATCCCTATGAAGTTTAAGGAGTTGATGAAAATTAAAAATTCGTCAATATACATAAGCATTCTCAACCCTAATCTCTGCTATCAAAATTACTTCCCTTTCTAACGATTTAAAACAAATCAACATGAAATCAACTTTTACTATTTCAACAAAGCTGTTTTATTACTTTTTAGTAACTTTTTTAAGTTTCTCGTCAGGTATACTTGCCCAAACCATTGGCCCTGGTATTGCACCAGTTAATACACCAAGTGGAGGTTTTTCTATCGACGGAACACTTAAAGCCGACACAAATACTGGAGATTGGGTCGATGGAACCGGAACAGGCGGATTCGTGCTTGCAAATTCAGGAGCCCCTTTAATTTCAGGAACTACTTATCATCTCTTTGATCCCTATAACACTTCAGGTGACAACATTTTTGGAGGTGGCGATAAAGTAGGTGACAATCCAAATAGTTGGTCATGGGTTACTGGGACTGCGAATGACAAAACAGACATGAACAATGCTTTAATTCATCTAACAACTGATGTTAAGGGAAATGTATGGGTCATTTTTGCCGCTGATCGTTTAAGCAATAGCGGTAATGCCTATGTTGATTTTGAGTTTCTTCAAACTGCTATGACTAAAACTGCTACTGGTTTTCAAACTTTGGCGCCCGCCTCAACTGGTGGAAGAACTGAAGGTGATTTCTTGTTGACAGTATATTTTGAAAGCGGTGTTGCCAAATTTGACATTCAAAGATGGGAATTTAATGGAAGTGTATGGGGATACAAAACCTATTTTGCCTCACTTCTACCCGACTCCGTTTATGCTGCAGGAAATTCCACTAATGTTCCTGTACCGTTTCAAGCATTTGGAGTTAATAACTACTTAGAAAATACATTTATTGAATCTGCGGTAAATTTATCAGCGGTATTAGGTAAAATTGACCCATGTAGTAGTCTTATAATAAAAACAGTTTTTGTTAAATCTAAAACCTCAATATCATCATCCGCAGCTATTAAAGACTTTTTTGAGCCGCTTCCTATTGATAACCTCACCCTTGGAAGTGCTGATGCTGGAGATGACGATACTACATGTGCAGGGTCTTCATACATGCTTCAAGGAGTGGCTATTCCTAGTGATGGTTACACCATTATATCTAAAACATGGACTCTAATAAGTGGATCCGCTACTATTACAGATTCAAATGATCTGCATTCACTTGTAAACATAACCGGAAGTTCAGCTACATTTCGACTTACTGTAGTAACGGGACCTATAGTAGGTTCAGGAGCACAATGTACGGTATCTGACGACGTGGTTATTACAGTAAATCAACCTTTAACTTGTTCTATCAATGGTCCTAATGGTCCTTTATGTCCATCATCTTCTTCTAATAGTTATTCTGCGCCTGTCAGTGCTACATACGCATGGAGTATTTCAGGAAACGGAACAATAGTTGGAAGTACAAATTCTCAAAGCGTAACTGTAACTGCAGGCGCGAACTGCAATGAAACATTTACTTTATCATTAACAATTACTGGAACAAATGGTTGTACTTCTATCTGTACAAAAACAGTAAATGTTTTGGATGATACAAAACCAACTGTAACTGCACCATCAACAACAGATCTTGAATGTGCAACCGATTTACCTGCGGCTGTAACAACTATTGCGAACTTTAACGCACTTGGGGGTGCAGCAGCGAGTGATAATTGTTCCAATACAGCAAATCTAGTTGTTACCGCTTCAACAGGTTTGTTAATAGGTACTACTTGCAGCGGGTCAATCACAAGAACCTATACTATTACAGATCCTTGTGGTAATGCTACCAGCGTAAGCCAAGTGTTTACAGTAACTGATAACACTAAACCAACTGTAACTGCACCATCAACAACAGATCTTGAATGTGCAAGTGACTTACCTGCAGCTGTAACAACTATTGCGAACTTCAACGCACTTGGGGGTGCAGCGGCGAGTGATAATTGTTCCACTATAGCAAATCTAGTTGTTACCTCTTCAACAGGTTCGTTGGTAGGTACTACCTGCAGCGGGTCAATCACAAGAACCTATACTATTACAGATTCTTGTGGTAATGCTACCAGCGTGAGCCAAGTGTTCACTGTAACTGATAACACTAAACTAACTGTAACTGCACCATCAACAACAGATCTTGAATGTGCAAGTGACTTGCCTGCGGCTGTAACAACCATCACGAACTTCAACGCACTTGGGGGTGCGGCGGCGAGTGATAATTGTTCCACTACAGCAAATCTAGTTGTTACCTCTTCAACAGGTTCGTTGGTAGGTACTACTTGCAGTGGGTCAATCACCAGAACCTATACTATTACAGATTCTTGTGGTAATGCTACCAGCGTAAGCCAAGTGTTCACAGTAACTGATAACACTAAACCAACTGTAACTGCACCATCAACAACAGATCTTGAATGTGCAAGTGACTTGCCTGCGGCTGTAACAATTATTGCGAACTTCAACGCACTTGGGGGTGCAGCGGCGAGTGATAATTGTTCGAATACAGCAAATCTAGTTGTTACCTCTTCAACAGGTTCGTTGGTAGGTACTACCTGCAGTGGCTCAATCACCAGAACCTATACTATTACAGATTCTTGTGGTAATGCTACCAGCGTAAGCCAAGTGTTCACCATAACTGATAACACTAAACCTACTGTAACTGCACCATCAACTACAGATCTTGAATGTGCAAGCGACTTACCTGCAGCTGTAACAACTATTGCGAACTTCAACGCACTTGGGGGTGCAGCAGCGAGTGATAATTGTTCGACTACAGCAAATCTAGTTGTTACCTCTTCAACAGGTTCGTTTGTAGGTACTACTTGCAGTGGGTCAATCACAAGAACGTATACTATTACAGATTCTTGTGGTAATGCTACCAGTGTAAGCCAAGTGTTCACAGTAACTGATAACACTAAACCAACTGTAACTGCACCATCAACTACAGATCTTGAATGTGCTAGTGACTTACCGGCTGCTGTAACAACTATTGCGAACTTCAATGCACTTGGGGGTGCAGCAGCGAGCGATAATTGTTCGAATACAGCAAATCTAGTTGTTACCTCTTCAACAGGTTCGTTGGTAGGTACTACTTGTAGCGGGTCAATCACCAGAACCTATACTATTACAGATTCTTGTGGTAATGCTACCAGCGTAAACCAAGTGTTTACCATAACTGATAACACTAAACCAACTGTAACAGCACCATCAACAACAGATCTTGAATGTGCAACTGATTTACCGGCTGCTGTAACAACTATTGCGAACTTCAATGCACTTGGGGGTGCAACAGCGAGTGATAATTGTTCCACTACAGCAAATCTAGTTGTTACCTCTTCAACAGGTTCGTTGGTAGGTACTGCCTGCAGTGGCTCAATCACCAGAACCTATACTATTACAGATGCTTGTGGTAATGCTACCAGCGTGAGCCAAGTGTTCACTGTAACTGATAACACTAAACCAACTGTAACTGCACCATCAACAACAGAACTTGAATGTGCAAGTGACTTGCCTGCGGCTGTAACAACTATTGCCAACTTCAATGCACTTGGGGGTGCGGCTGCGAGTGATAATTGTTCGACTACAGCAAATCTAGTTGTTACCTCTTCAACAGGTTCGTTGGTAGGTACGACCTGCAGTGGGTCAATCACCAGAACCTATACTATTACAGATGCTTGTGGTAATGCTACCAGCGTGAGCCAAGTGTTCACTGTAACTGATAACACTAAACCAACTGTAACTGCACCATCAACAACAGATCTTGAATGTGCAAGTGACTTGCCTGCGGCTGTAACAACTATTGCGAACTTCAATGCACTTGGGGGTGCAGCAGCGAGTGATAATTGTTCGAATACAGCAAATCTAGTTGTTACCTCTTCAACAGGTTCGTTGGTAGGTACTACCTGCAGCGGGTCAATCACCAGAATCTATACTATTACAGATTCTTGTGGTAATGCTACCAGCGTAAACCAAGTGTTCACAGTAACTGATAACACTAAACCAACTGTAACTACACCATCAACAACAGATCTTGAATGTGCAAGTGACTTACCTGCAGCTGTAACAACTATTGCGAACTTCAATGCACTTGGGGGTGCAGCAGCGAGTGATAATTGTTCGTCTACAGCAAATCTAGTTGTTACCTCTTCAACAGGTTCGTTGGTAGGTACTACTTGCAGTGGGTCAATCACCAGAACCTATACTATTACAGATTCTTGCGGTAATGCTACCAGCGTAAGCCAAGTGTTCACCGTAACTGATAATACTAAACCTGTTATATCTACAAATGCATCTAACAAAACAGTAGAATGTGACGGCATTGGAAATGACGCAGCATTGCAGACTTGGCTAAATAATCATGGAGGTGCTGCTGCAAATGATGCCTGTTCAACTATAAGTTGGTCCAACAACTTCTCAGCATTAAGCAACGGTTGCGGAGCTACAGGAAATGCTTCAGTAACTTTTATTGCCACTGACCAGTGTGGAAACGCTAGCCAAACTACTGCTGTTTTCACAATAGAAGATAAAACTCCGCCAACGTTTACAGCTCCAGCTAATATCATTCTCAGCAGTGATAAAAATTGTTTTACTGATCTAAGTACTGCATCTACAGGCACAGTTACAAATATTAAAGATAATTGTGATTCTAATCCTACAGCAACTTATACAGATGGTGATTGCTTTGGCGAGTCAGACAATCAATCAATTAACGCAGGAGTGGGTAATTATTTTCCCTTTACTGTTTCTGGATTTGATGGTGTTTTAGCAAGTGCCATTGAAAAAGTGGCTTTAGCTTTTGAAACGAACCAAGGAAAAGGAAGAGCCGAATTTACTCTAGTTTCGCCTAACGGTCAGGCAGTTATTTTAGTTGGTCCATATTGTACAGGAGGCGCTTGTGACGACGCAACATCCAATACTAAGGAATTATATTTACCTGTATTTTACCCAAACAGTTCTGGATATCCACAATGGAATAACAACAATTTTGTTCAAGATGGTGTAAGCCAAAACTTTATTCCAAATGGAGGAACTACTTCTCCAAATACTATTTCTGGAATAACATCATATGTCTCTAGTTTTGAAAATCTTACTGGCCCTATGAATGGTAATTGGTTTATTTATTCAAGAAAGCAAGCTAGTGTCAATGGTAGTATAGATTTCAAAAGTGTCTGCTTAAGACCTGCTGTTTTGTGCACAAATAATAAGATAATCGTAAGACATTGGTCTGTAAGCGACGCTTGCAGCAATGCTGTTAAATTTGATCAGATAATTCAAGTAATTGATACAATTAAACCTACTTGGATTACAGCAGAAAACTCATTAAACGTTACTGTCGAATGTAGTGATGTTAATGGATTAGCAACGGCTCAAGCTTTATTTCCGATAGCTACTGACAATTGCGATTCAGATGTTAAAGATATCCAAAAAGTGTGCGGTATATTTAAACCATCCGAAGGATGTACTAATGCAGGAACGTATACCAATACTTGGATTGTAGTAGATGAATGTGGTAACACTTCTTCAATATTTACTCAGATAATTACTATTCAAGATACAACTCCTCCTACAATTAACACAGCCGCTTCAAACACGACTGTCGAGTGTAATGGAGATGGGAATCAAAATTTAATAGGTGATTGGTTAGCTAATAATGGAGGCGCAACTGCTTCCGACACTTGTTCAAACGTAACTTGGTCTAATAACTTTAATGCCCTTTCAAATGATTGTTCGGCTGCAGTGACAGTTATATTTACTGCAAAAGATGGATGTGGAAATACTGCATCAAGTTCAGCTACATTTACTGTAGTAGATAAAACTAAACCTGTAGCTCCTCAAGCTCCTGCTGATGTGACTGTATCTTGTAGTACGAATGTACCTGTCATGCCTTCGCTTACAGCGATTGATAATTGTGCCGGTCAAATTACGACTGCAGGAATAGATGTTATATCAGAACGTCTGTGTGCTAACTCGTACGTTATCACTCGAACTTGGACATTTACTGATGCTTGCAGCAATTCTTCTTCTTCGGTGCAAACTATTACCGTTCAAGATATAAATGCTCCAGTAATTACTGAACTGCCAGCAGCTACAACAATCTCTTGTCCTGCAACGCCTGAGTTTACTCAAGCAACGGCATCTGACGAATGTGGTTCTGCTTTCGAATTGAACTTCATAGACGTAAGTACTAATGGCGCTTGTACTGGTTCCTATTCTGTTACCAGAACCTGGACCGCTAAAGATGCTTGTGGAAATTCATCTACTTCGTCTCAAACCATCAATGTTCAAGATGTAACTGCTCCAGTAATTGCCGCTTTACCAACTGCTTCAACGATTTCTTGTCCTGTAGCGCCTGAGTTTACTCAAGCAACGGCAACTGACGAATGTGGTTCTGCTTTCGAATTAACTCATATCGATACGACAGTCGATGGTGCTTGTACCGGTTCCTATTCTGTTACCAGAACCTGGACCGCTAAAGATGCTTGTGGAAATTCATCTACTTCGTCTCAAACCATCAATGTTCAAGATGTAACTGCTCCAGTAATTGCCGCTTTACCAACTGCTTCAACGATTTCTTGTCCTGCATCGCCTGAGTTTACTCAAGCAACGGCAACTGACGAATGTGGTTCTGCTTTCGAATTGAACTTCATAGACGTAAGTACTAATGGTGCTTGCGCCGGAACTTATTCTGTAACCAGAACTTGGACCGCTAAAGATGACTGTGGAAATACTTCTACGGCTTCACAAACCATTAACGTTCAAGATGTAACTGGTCCTGTGATTGCTCAATTACCAACAGCCTCAACAATCTCTTGCCCTGCAACACCTGAGTTTGCTCAAGCAACTGCAACAGATGAATGTGGTTCTGCTTTTGAATTGAACTTCATAGACGTAAGTAATAATGGTGCTTGTGCCGGTTCCTATTCTGTTACCAGAACTTGGACGGCTAAAGATGCTTGTGGAAATACTTCAACAGCTTCACAAACCATTAACGTTCAAGATGTAACTGGTCCTGTGATTGTTCAATTACCAACAGCCTCAACAATCTCTTGCCCTGCAACACCTGAGTTTGCTCAAGCAACTGCAACAGATGAATGTGGTTCTGCTTTTGAATTGAACTTCATAGACGTAAGTACTAATGGTGCTTGTGCCGGTTCCTATTCTGTTACCAGAACCTGGACCGCTAAAGATGCTTGTGGAAATTCATCTACTTCGTCTCAAACCATCAATGTTCAAGATGTAACTGCTCCAGTAATTGCTAATTTACCGTCAGCTACAACAATCTCTTGTTCTGCAACGCCTGAGTTTACTCAAGCAATTGCAACTGACGAATGTGGTTCTGCTTTCGAATTGACTCATGTCGATACGACTGTCAATGGTGCTTGTGCCGGTTCCTATTCTGTTACCAGAACTTGGACCGCTAAAGATGCTTGTGGAAATTCATCTACTTCGTCTCAAACCATCAATGTTCAAGATACAGTTGCTCCAGTTATTGCTGCTTTACCAGCTGCTTCAACCATTTCTTGTTCTGCAACTCCTGAATTTGTTCAAGCAACGGCAATTGATGAATGTGGCTCTGAATTTTTATTGACTTCAACGGATGCTAAAACTTCAGGTGCTTGTGTTGGTTCCTATTCTATAACTAGAACTTGGACCGCTAAAGATGCTTGTGGAAATACTTCTACAGCTTCACAAACCATTAACGTTCAAGATCTTTCTGGTCCTGTGATTGCCGCTTTACCAACAGATTCAACGATTTCATGCCCTGCAACACCTGAGTTTGCTCAAGCAACTGCAACTGATGAATGTGGCTCTGATTTTACGTTGACGTCAACGGATGCAAAAACTCCAGGGGCTTGCGCAGGTACTTATTCTGTAACAAGAACTTGGACGGCTAAAGATGCTTGTGGAAATACTTCAACAGCTTCACAAACCATTAACGTTCAAGATCTTTCTGGTCCTGTGATTGCTCAATTACCGGCTGCTTTAACAATCTCTTGCCCAGCAACACCTGAATTTGTTCAAGCAACGGCAATTGATGAATGTGGCTCTGTTTTCGAATTGAAATTCATAGATGTAACTACTAATGGTGCTTGCGCCGGTTCCTATTCCGTAACCAGAACTTGGACCGCTCAAGATGCATGTGGAAATACTTCTACTGCCTCACAAACTATTAATGTTCAAGATCTAGCTGGTCCTACAACTGCAACTCCATTTAGCTCAACTATAGACGTGAGTTGTGATGCGATTCCTGCAAGACCTGAACTCGTGTTCGTTGACAATTGTTCATCTGTTTCACCTGCTACATTTATAGAAAACATTATAAATAGAACTCAAGATTCCTATTCAATTGTGAGAAAATGGACTGTATCAGATTCTTGTGGAAACACATCCACAATTACCCAAATTGTTAATGTTTCTATTTCAAATAGTCTTGTAACAATTCCCGCCTCTGCTTGTAATAACGGGGAAGTGACAACGATTGATCTATCTAGTCTTTTACCTGTAGGAACTCCTGCAAACGGAAGCTGGACAGCGACAAATAATTCAGTAACCCTACAAGGAAGTATACTTACTGTTTTTGGTCTTGCTAAAGATGATTATGTTTTCGAATACAAAATTGAAGATGCAAATTGTCCTAGAAGCATTAAGATAAATATGACGATAGATGAATCCTGCAAAGGTATAGTTTTGCCTTGTGCTACGGTATTGGTTCATAATGCCTTCTCTCCAAATGGAGATGGAATTAATGAAAATTTCATAATCGACAATATTAATCCTACCGCCGATTGTTATCCGGATAATACGGTCGAAATTTACAATCGTTGGGGAGTATTGGTTTTTGAAACTCGAAACTATAACAACGAAACTAATAATTTCAATGGAATTTCAAGAGGAAGAACAACCATTAGTCAGTCTTCTGGCTTACCTAGTGGCGTTTACTTCTATATTCTGAATTACACCTCTAAAGACAATAATGGTAACCTTCAGACGAATAAAAAAGACGGGTATTTATACCTAACTAGATAATTAAAATCTAAGACCTGAGGATAAAAGGATTCTCAGGTCTTATAAAAATAGAATCAAGTGCTCCTATCTTCTAATGATAAACGTTAATTAATTTAATCCATTTGACCTGTTGAACTCTTTAATAATCTGTTCGATAGCTAATTAAAAATTATAAATATCTACTATGAAAACAAAACTATTTTCATTCGTTTTGATGTTTACAGCCATGGTAAGTTTTGCGCAACAAGATGCTCAATTTACGCAATACATGTACAACACAATCAATATTAATCCTGCTTATGCTGGATCAAGAGGAGTTCTAAGTATTTTTGCCTTGCATCGTACGCAATGGGTAGGGCTAGACGGCGCACCAGTTACTAATGCGGTGTCCGTAAATACGCCATTAAACGGAAGTAATTTGGGATTGGGAGTTTCTATTGTCAATGATAAAATAGGACCAACTCACGAGAATACACTTTCCGCTGATTTGTCCTATACCATACCTACCTCAGAGACTTTTAAACTTTCGTTTGGTATTAAAGCAACTGCTAATCTGTTTGACTTAGATGTCTCAAGATTAAATCCAGCTGATGATGATCCTAGTCTACATGATTACAGTAATAAATTTTCGCCAAATATCGGTGCGGGTATTTATCTACATTCTTCTAAAGCATATGTAGGTTTTTCCGTGCCTAACTTTATCGAATCAAAAAGATATGATGATAATGAAGTAGCAATCTTTAAAGAAAAAATCAACTATTATTTAATTGCTGGTTATGTGTTTGATTTAACTAATGACATTAAATTCAAACCTGCAATGCTAACTAAAATGGTTGTTGGGGCTCCTCTTCAGGTAGATGTTTCCGCAAATTTCATGTTCAGTGAAAAGTTTGTTGTGGGAGTGGCTTACAGATGGAGCGCTGCATTAAGCGCTATGGTTGGTTTTCAAGTTTCAGATGGTTTGTATATAGGATACGGCTATGATCATGAAACTACTAATTTAAACCGTTATAATTCTGGTTCGCACGAGATTTTCTTGCGCTATGAATTATTCAATAATACCAATAAAATTATTACTCCGAGATTTTTTTAAAATCAATCTCTATGAGAAACATTATTATTTATATAACAACATCATTAAGTCTTATTTCATTTAAAATTTATTCCCAAAACGAAAAATTTTATGTAACCAATAAAATAAATGATAAATATGCCTACATCGATGTGTTAAAAACATATGAAAGGGTAGCTGAAAAAGGGTATAAATCAGTAGATCTATTTCAAAAATTAGGTAATTCATACTACTCATATGCTGAACTGGACAAAGCCGCTAAATGGTATGGTGAATTATTTGCGATGACTAGTGATTTGGAACCCAAATATTATAATCAATATGCTCAGTCTTTAATTTTTATAGGTCAAAAGGGTAAAGCCGACGAAATATTAGAAAAATTAAAGCAAAAATTAGAAGCTATTGATTCTAAAAAAAATTATGAAAACAAAATTAAAAAATAACTCGAAGATTCTCCTTAAAACAATTATTATGAAAAATTATATACTCCTTTACATAACAATAGTAAGTGTTTTTTCATGTAACATTTATTCCCAAAAAGCGCGAGTAACCGCAGCGGACAAAAAATATGACAACTATGCATACGTTGATGCCATAAAAACCTATGAAAGGGTGGCTGAAAAAGGATATAAATCCGTGGATATGTTTAAAAAATTAGGAAATGCCTATTATTTCAATGGTGAACTTGATAAAGCTGCTAAATGGTATAGCGAATTGTTTGCCATGAGTACTGAAACTGATTTGGAAGCCGAATATTATTACCGTTATGCCCAATCTTTACGATCAATTGGTCAAAATGATAAGGCAAATGAAATGTTAGAAAAATTCATTCAAAAATCAGGAAACGATAGTAGAGGAAAACTTTTTAAAGAAAATCCAGACTATTTAGAAGCAATAAAAGCTAACTCTGGAAGATATCAATTAGAAGATGCAGGAGTAAATTCTAAATATTCAGATTATGGTACCACTATTTATTCAAATAAAATCGTATTTACGTCAGCTCGAGACACAGGAAGTTTAGGACATAGAACTAATTCATGGACGGGTCAACCCTTTACAAACTTATATACTGCTGATTTAGGTGATAACATGATAAAGGGGGCGCCAAAGAAATTTGATAAAACTATCAACTCAAAATTTCATGAAGCAACGCCTGTTTTTACAGCTGATGGAAAGACAATGTATTTTACCAGAAATAACTTTCTCAATGGTAAAAAAGGAAAAGACGGAAATGACATTACTTTAATAAAAATTTACAAAGCTAGTTTAGAAAATAATACGTGGACTAAAATAACAGAATTACCGTTTGACAGCAATAATTATAGTACAGCGCATCCCGCCTTAAGTCCCGATGGCAAGACTTTATATTTTGCTTCTGATATGCCGGGAACGTTAGGTCAGTCCGATATATTTAAAGTCAAAATTAATGACGATGGCAGTTTTGGCACTCCAGAAAATTTAGGTAACGTAATCAATACTGAAGGTAAAGAAACTTTTCCTTTCGTCAATGATGAAAACGAGATCTATTTTGCCTCAGATGGTCACCCAGGTCTAGGCGGATTAGATGTTTTTGTATCAAAAATAAATACAGATGGTACATTCAGTAAAGTACAGAATGTTGGAGCTGATGTTAACTCTCCTAAAGATGATTTTGCTTATATAATTGATACGAAATCAAGAAGAGGTTATTTTAGTTCCAATAGAGATGGTGGTCAAGGCTTCGATGATATTTATAAATTCTTGGAAACTAAAAGACTTACTTGCGAGCAGTCATTGTATGGCGAAGTTACAGATTTGGTAACAAAGGAACTTCTTCCAGATGCCAAAATTAGTATATACGATAGTCTTTTTAGCCTTATTAGTTCAACTGTATCTGATGAAAAAGGTAACTATACTTTTAAAGTAGAGTGTGGTAAAATGTATAATATAAGAGCCGAAAAAACAGAATATACAACCAAAGAACAAAAAATTACTATTGCCGAAGAAAATGGTAAAACATATTTACCAATCGCATTGGAAAAATCCAAATGCAAGGTCACTATTGGAGATGATTTAGGTAAATGTTTTGGAATAAAAATGATCTATTTTGATTTTGATAAATCTAACATTAGAGAAGAAGCAGCAATTGATTTAGAAAAAATATTAGATGTCTTAAATCAAAATCCAACTATGAAACTAGATATACGTTCCCATACTGATAGTCGAGGAACATTCAAATACAACGAATCATTATCCGATAGAAGAGCTAAATCGACTATAAAATGGTTGGTTAAAAACGGAGTAGATTCGAGTAGATTGACCGGTAAAGGATATGGTGAAAATCAACTTGTAAACAAATGCTCTGATAATATGGAATGTACTGAAGATGAACATCAACTTAACAGACGAAGTGAATTTATAATTACTGCTTTGTAAAAATTAAAAAGAGGCTGCGACTTGGGGGAAACAGCCTCTTAATCCAAAATAAAAAACTCGACTTATATTTTCACAAAGATATTAGTGTAATATTTTCTTCCATTCGCCGGATTTTCTCTAATGGATATCCCAAAATTAGTAAAGTCACCTTCAATGTTAACTTTGTGTCCTGGACTTTCTAACCAAGCCTTTAAAGCTGCTTGAGGACTATTATAGTTGTATGCAATATTTTCACTAACTGTTTTAGCACCTAAAACTTTCATAATGTTTTCAGCTCGAGCAACAAAATCATTGTGATTGACCACATTATTAGTGATCATATAATTAACGTGCTCTTCTGACTTAAATGAAATATGATTAATTTTTGCTAAAGGATTTAAACCTACACTAACTCTGTAACCATTAATCAAATCCATAGTTTGTAATTCTGTAGCGCTATATGTATATTCAGTCACTTTTTGAGCCGAAGCTTCTGCAGTTGCTGATGTAGAATTATCAGCAGAACACGAAACCATAAAATAGGTCACCGAAACAAGCAAAATTTTACTAAGTAGGTTTAGTTTCATAAAATAGTAGTTTAAGTTTAAAGTAGAATGTGGGGCAAACTTCTTTAGGATATTAATAATTTTTGATTTTTAATATTATTTAAAACTACATTTTTTGTCGGCAAACTACCAAATAAAATCGATGAAATACATTATAATTATTAATTTACCTATATATTTCTTACATATTTTATTATAATCATCGATTTTTTAAGTGCATTCTTGTTAAGTTATATATAAAATTACATGCCAAATTAATCAGTATTTGATTTACAGTCAATTAGTTAATTTTGTGCACTATTTAATTTGCATATCCACTTGTATAAAAAAAGAGACTGCATCTTGATGATACAGCCTCAATATGCCAAAAGAATAATTTATATCTTCGCAAAAATATTGGTATAATATTTTCTGCCGTCAGTTGAACTCACTCTAATCGAAATTCCAAAATTGGTAAAATTACCTACAATATTAGCTTTATGTCCAGGACTGGCTAACCAAGCATCAAAAGCAGCTTGTGCATTACTATAATTATACGCAACATTTTCAGCTATTGCGTTAGCTCCTAAAACCTTCATTATGTCTTGAGAACGCGCACTGAAATTATCATGACTAAGTATATTCGTAGTAATCATATAATTATTGTGTTCTTCAGCTTTTAAGGAAATGTAATTCGTTTTCTGCAAAGATTTTAGCCCATTATTTACTCTATAAGCATTTATTAAATCCATAAGTTGGATCTCAGCAGTGGTATAGGTATAACTATATGTATCTGATATTGGTAATGGACTAGCTGTTGCAACGGGTAAAGATGTTGTTGATGTAGTCGGCGCTACTGGTGTTGGTGTTGTAACTGGGGATACTGATGCTGTTGGCGCATTAGGGGCTACATAATGATCCGAGGTACAAGAATTCATCGTACTTATTACTGAAATAAGTAATAATGTAAAAAGTGATTTTAATTTCATAAAAATTTGTAGTCGTTGAATTATCAATTAGTTTGCATTCCAAATTATTTGAATAATTTTGAGTTTGCTGTGTTTCAGCCCCTTAAATAATCGGACACAATTATAAATAGAAATCTATAATTTTGTACGATGGAAAAGAGAAAATTTACCAAAGAAGAGAAGCT
>NZ_JADOVD010000024.1:0-24361 GCF_015752245.1 Flavobacterium sp. CG_9.10 | reverse complement strand
CTCAAAAACAAGCTAAAGCAGGCTAAAACCTCGTGAAGTGCCAAAATAAATAGAAAAATAAACGTTCCGTGATTTTTTATCGGACAACAATGATTCGTCGGCTATTTTTAAAGCTTGAGAAATAATGGCTAAACTTTCGTCTATTTCAGTTTCATTAATCATTAATGGCGGAGCAATAAAGATGTAACCCTAACTAACAAAGGTGTACAGTCCTAATTCTCTCAATTTAGCACCCACTTTGTTCATGATTTCCATTTCACTTTCACTGGCATTGAAAGGAGCCATTAATTCATACGGTTTTCTGCTTTTTATAACATCTAAACATCCCAATAATCCTTTAGTTCTAAAATCGGCCATTGATGGATGTTGGGTACGCAATTCGTTGATTCTCTTTTCCATATAAGCACCCATTTTATTGGTGTTTGCAATCAGATTGTCAGTTTAATAAATGTTTAGTACCGCCGATGAAGCGGCTAACGCTGCCGGATGTGGGTTGTATGTTAAGCCAATCCATAAAGGAGAATCGCCATATTTTGCGGCGATTTTATCTGAAACCATCAGACAGCCCAGAGGAAGATAAGAGGAAGTCAAACTTTTTGCCATGCAAATCATATCCGGAATGATATCACTAAGCTCAAAACCGAACCATTTTCCCGTTCTTCCAAAGCCGCTCATCACTTCATCGGCAATAAACAAAATTTCGTATTTTTCGCATAAGATTTTGATGCCTTTCAAGTACCCATTTGGATAATGGAAGCCACCTGATGGACCGCTTTCGCCTTCAAAAATAAAGGCAGCAATAGTATGTCCGCCTTCATAACGAATGATTCGTTTTACCAAATCCAAGCTCCATTTTAATCGAGTTTCTTCGTTTGGTATTTGGGCGGAAGATTGTCAAAACACCAACATTTAGACAGAAAAATTGAAGTGGGAAATATTTTTATAAACTCATCAGCACAATCTGATTCTAGGATTCGTTTTGAAGGAACAAAAAAGTCAGGCTATGGAGGAGAGTAGTCTGAGATTGGAATAAAAAAAATTATGAATATGAAATCAACAATTATCGAATAGAAAACAATGTTAATAGCAGACCATTTGTTGAAGCATTAGTTATTAATGGAGCTTAATGATGTTTATGCAAGTGGCTAAGCAGGCTTAAAATTTTCTAATGTTGGGCTTTAATTTGCTAGAGAAATAAAAGTATCAAAAAGTTATAGCGTACCAATTTTTGCAAGAAATACCAATTTTAGTATTCAGCAATTTGCTGCAGATAGTAATCTAACAAAAACAATTATAATCTCCGCTTATAGCAGTATAAAGTTTACAATCAAATATTGCATATTAAATTATTGTTTATTTTTTTTGGTAGTCTGGTTTAATAATAAAAAAAATCGCCCGAAGGCGATTTTTTTTTAGAATCTCAACTGATATACTTCGTCTAAATCTTTCTCGGAACTTATATTCACATTTAAATCAGTTACAAAACCTGAATTCAGTCCATAAACCCAACCATGTAATGTTAAATCTTGCCCGTTTTTCCATGCTGCTTGAACAATTGATGTTTTAGCTAGATCAAAAACTTGTTCTTTTACATTAATTTCAACAAAAGTATTGAAGCGTTCCGTCTCATCAGTAATTGAATTTAAGTATTCGTCGTGTAAACGATAAACATCTTTTATATGTCGAATCCAATTATCTATGATTCCAATTGAATCATTTCCCATGGCGGCCTTTACACCTCCACAACCATAATGACCGCAAACAAGCACATGTTTTACTTTCAAAACATTTACAGCATAATCTAATACACTCAACATATTCATATCACTATGCACTACCATATTGGCAATATTCCTATGTACAAATACTTCGCCTGGTTTAGCCCCTACAATTTCATTAGCAGGAACTCTACTGTCTGAACATCCAATCCACAATAATGGGGGTGTTTGTCCCTTAGCTAAATCTTCAAAATAATTGGGATCTTTGGCTAGAGAAGTTTCGACCCATTTTTTGTTGTTATCTAATATTTTTTTATAAAAATCGCTCATTTTTTTGTTTTTTTTAAATTTGAGAATCTCATTTTTGCGTGTTCTAAAAGCACTACTAAAAGTGATTTCATTAAAATTAATTACTCAATAAAGTCCTCAGTAAGGATCTCTCTTTTGACTGTTTTTCTTTTAGCGGCATCATAATAATGTTCAAAAGTAACTTTGTTTGGCGTTTCTTCAGTATTTTCTAGCTGATAAGCTTTTTTAAAACCTCTAAGTTTAACTTTAATATTATAATCTTTACCTCTTGTGGTTTTGAATTCATGGATTAAATCCAAAATATCATGTGCTATATAAACAGTGTCTTTTGCATCTATAATTACTTTTGAATTTTCTGGAATATCATTCAACGTAGATTTTATTGCAGCTTTATTCAAAAAAGAAACTTCTTGTGCTAAATCAATATGAATAACATCGCCGTCCGCATATTCTTCTTTTCTAAAATTATAGGCACGTTTCAGGTTCCCTTTTAAAACAAATATGATACTAATTATAATTCCTAAAGCCACTCCTTTTAATAAATCAGTAAATACTACTGCCAATAATGTGGCAATAAAAGGAACAAATTGATATTTTCCTTTTTCCCAAAAGTGCTTAAATATGGATGGTTTAGCAAGTTTGTATCCTACTAATAGTAATATGGCTGCTAATGTTGCCAATGGAATTTTATTCAATATTAATGGAATAGTTACAACACTTACCAATAACAAAATACCGTGGATAATGGCAGACATTTTGGATTTGGCGCCCGAATTACTATTTGCTGATGTACGTACAATTACAGATGTTAATGGTAAACCACCTAATAGAGAACTCACCATGTTTCCAATTCCTTGCGCTTTTAATTCCGCATTGGTATCGGTGTACCGTTTCTGGACATCCATTCTATCCGCTGCTTCAACACTTAATAGGGTTTCAATCGAGGCAACAATTGCTATAGTAAAGGCAACGACCCAAACTTTGGAATTCGTAATTCCAGAAAAATTAGGGGTGACAATTATTTGTTTAAACTCTTCCAAAGTCGTTGGAACTGGTAATGAAACTAAATGTTCTGTGGCTATAGCCAAAGAGCTTCCGGATGATGTGAAAATCTCGTTTAAAACAACACCAACAACTACTGCTATAAGAGCTCCAGGTACTAATTTTAATTTTTTTAAGAAAGGAACCTTATCCCAGGCAATTAAAATTAGTAATGAAAGTACCGTTATTATAATGGAACCCAATTGGATATAATTAGAAACAGCCAGTAATGCAGAAAATGTATTGCTTCCGTCTAATTCTAAAAAGGCTTGATCTCCTTCAAAATCACTGTCATAACCAAAGGCATGCGGCAATTGTTTCAGAATAATAATAATTCCAATTCCGGCCAGCATTCCTTCGATGACATTAGTTGGAAAATAATTTGAAATAGTTCCCGCTTTGATAAATCCCAACGCTAATTGGATTAAACCCGCAATAAAAACCGCAGTTAAAAAAATATCAAAAGCACCTAAATCAGTAATGGCCGTAAGAACAATAGCGGTTAAACCTGCTGCTGGACCTGAGACACTTAAATGTGATTTACTCAGATAGCCCACAACTATTCCACCTATAATACCTGAAATTATTCCCGAAAATAATGGTGCTCCAGACGCCATTGCAATTCCTAAACACAATGGTAGCGCCACCAGAAAAACCACTAAACCAGACGCGAAATCGGATTTAAGGTTAGCAAAAAGATTGATTTTTTTTGACATTATACCTTACTAAAAATTAAACACAAAGATTTTTTTCACATTGTTATAATGCGAGCAATTTAATTTTAAAATTTTAAAATTAACAATGTATTAAAGGTGGTCAGGCGGGGGAATAAATATAGTCGAAGAAATAATATCGTGCTTAGACAAATTCTCTGATAAAATGAGACTTGAGGTTAATTCCGATAAATGAATTATTTCATAAGCAATATCAAAATGAAAAATTGCTTTAATCTGTTTGTGTGATTGTTCTTCTTCAAAAAAACTATAGGTAATAGAAGTATCGGTACTTTTCTCTATAACACTAACAATTGTAGGTGTTAAAAGAAAAGCAATAAAAATAAATAATAATATTTGTGCGACAATCTTCATTACAGCAAAAATAGAATTTAACAAATGAAATCAATAGTATTTCAAGAAATTTAAAACAAAATTAACATCTATGTGGCTACAATCAAAGGCGTCTTTAGAGTCATGATTACTTTTTTATTGTTTGATGTTATGACGAATAATAACAATTAGTGTAAAAAAATTATTTTAAATAATATATTAAATAATTAGGGGGTTGTATGTTGTGTTTGGTGAAAAAATTAGCAAAATCACTTTATTTATTCTTATTTTTTTGTTTTGCATGTAAAAAGTAGGGGTATAGTCTAATATTTCAATTATGAATTTTTTAAAATATTAAGATAATAATAGGAAATATTTATTATTCTACAATGATTTTTTGTTATCAATAATTCTTCTCAAAAATAACCAAATAAGTAAATATTATTTAATCAAGTCGCATAAAAGTTAATAAATTCGCCAAAAGGAAAAGGGGTTTTACTTCAAGAAAAAAAGAGTAATTATGGTACTTTTTTTACAATTTTAGAGAGTGACCAGTGTAAAACGAGAATATTTTATAAAGTTCAACCAAATAATACCCAACCAGATTAATAACTAAAACTAAATTAAACATGAAAAAAGCATTAACTATTTTAGTAATTTTACTAACGACAAGCATAACATTTGCACAAGATGCACCAGCACCAGCTACTACTTTTGGAGGATCGGCTGATATGTATTATAAATATGATTTTGCAAATTTAGCAGGGAACGGAAAAACTAGTTTTACTAATTCTCACAACTCATTTGAGTTAGGAATGGCTTCCATAGAGGCATCTCACAAAATAGGAAAAGGATCTGTATTCGTTGATTTAGGTTTTGGAAACAGAGCTAAAGAATTTACATACAATGATAAAGCAAGTTCATTTATGATAAAGCAATTGATTTTTACTTACGAATTTTCGGAAAAATTTAAAGTTATTGGAGGTAGCTTTACTACGCATATCGGATATGAATTATTGGATGCTGTCGATAATAAAAACTACAGTATGTCCTACGCTTTTACTAATGGACCATTTTTTAACACTGGAGTAAAAGCGCAATATACTTCAGGTAAAGTTAGTTTTATGGCTGGGGTAACGAATCCAACGGATTTTAAAACAACGATTGAAGCTGGTTCTACGCAAAAAACATTCATAGGACAAGTGGCTTATGTGGGAGATTCAGGAAGTGTATACTTTAATGCAACTTCCGGTAGTTCAAATCCGGCAACTACAGTGAATAAAACGCAATTTGATGTTGTAGCATCTAAAAAGATTACTGATAAATTTTCTTTAGGATTTAATGGAACGTATGCATTGATAAATGATGATGTCACTAGTGCAAATGATGAAAAATGGTTTGCTTTAATTGGATATGCCAATTATGCTGCAAAAGACAATATTAGTTTAGCATACAGATTAGAGTATTTTGACGCAACTGACGCGGCCGTAACTCTTTCAACTTTAGGTGGATCTAGTATCGTAGGTAACACGCTTTCATTGAACTACAAAGTTGGAAATTTAACAATCATTCCTGAGGTTAGAGTTGATCTCTCATCCAAAGATATATTTATGGACAGCAATTCAAATCCATCAGGTTCTAATGCCTATGTTTTGTTGGCAACAACTTACAGCTTCTAATTAAATTAGATAAGACAATATTTTTTTTTTGCTGCCATGACATTCTTTTATATGTTGTGGCAGCTTTTTTTTATTATTAGTTGTAGTACTCAAAGTGCATTTAAGATAAAGAAAATAGGCAGAGAAGGATATGAATAAAAAAAACGATTCTTTGATATATTCAAAAAATCGTTTTCCTTATTTTGTTGGTTAAACAAAATTACTGTTGTTTGAAGATCGAGTAAATAATATTTTTAGTATTATCATCTAACACATCATTAATATCTGTTTGAACATAATGCAATTTGAAAGCCATTATCGCTACAGGAAGGTTTTTTGTGTCATAACCTATAATCCGCAGCGCTTGCTCTACATTGAAGTCGACCGGAGCAATTTCTAATATCTCATTGGACCAAATCCCAAACCCTTTTTCCGCTAAAGTTTTCCAAGGAAATAAAGCGCTAGGGTCTTTTTTTCTGGCAGGAGCAATATCCGAATGACCAATAATATTTTGAGCAGGAATGTTATAGTCCTTTTTTAATTTGGTCAAAAGAGCCAATAAACTGTTTATCTGTAATTCAGAGAAAGGTTTTGTTCCATTATTATCAAGCTCAATTCCTATTGATGCAGAATTGATATCGGTATTTTTCCCCCAAGACCCAGCACCAGCATGCCAAGCTCTTAAATAATCATTCAACATTTGTATCACTCGACCGTCATTTGCAATCACATAATGCGCACTTACTTGTGTATTTGCCAGCGTAAATGTTTTTATCGTTTGCTGTATTGAATCTTGTGCGGTATGATGAATGATGATAAAATTAGGCTTCCTTAAATTAAAATTCACCGTGCTAATCCATTCGGTATTTACACCATTTTTTAATATTGTAAGACTTGTTCTTGAAATAGAGTCTTTAACACTGTGCAATTGATTGGTGTACAAGGTATCAACTGTAATTTTATAATTATTACCTAATGGTAAAGAAATCGATTCTTTGTTTGAAAGAGTTTCTTTTAAGTCATGTAGTTTTTTATCGTATATTTTCTCAGTTGCCTTATAAGGATTTGAAGCACAAGAGGTGATAATGAAAGCTAAAATTAAGTAATAAAAAGAATTCCTCATGCTTATTTATGATTACATTTTTGACGTTGCAAAGAACGAATTATTTATTTTTTTTGGATTTTTTTGGATTTTTGCTTTCTTCGATAAAAGCGATGTATTTTTCTTTTTGATCGCTATTTAATAGTTCCTTTACTTTTCTATCTGTCACTTCCGACAGGGCTTGAAATTCTTTGATTTTGTCATCTTGACTAGTTTGTCCTTTTATTATTGCAGTTTCAGACTTTATACTTTCGGTAAAAATGTTCGAGATTGCAATTTCCTGAAGTTCATCAAGATCAATAGCCGGTTTAAGTTTACTCATTATTTTCCCAACGGTTTCTTCAACTGGAATTTCTCTTGGTTTATCTCTGCTAGAATCATGACTCATTCCGCTATTCATTTGATTACGCCCATTTCCATAACCACCGCCATATCCATTATTATAACCGTTACCGCCATATTGTGCCGAAATCGTGTTGATAGAAAATAATAGTACTGCGCAGGTCACAAGTATTTGGAATGCTTTCATATTAAATGTTTTAAAGATATTATTAGAAAAATAATTCAAATTTAAACTGGTTCTCCGTACAAGTCAAATTCAGTTGCTTCAATAATTTTTATCATTACGAACTCACCTGTTTTTACATAATGCTTTGACGCGTCAATTAAAACCTCATTGTCAACATCTGGACTGTCAAATTCAGTTCGGCCTACAAAATGTCCGCCTTCTTTTCTGTCTATAATACACTTGAATACTTGTCCTACTTTTTCTTGGTTCAAATCCCAAGAAATTTGTGATTGTAATTCCATTATTTCGTTTGCACGATCTTGTTTTACATTGTCTGGAACATCATCTTCAAGCAAATAAGCATGTGTATTTTCTTCATGAGAATAAGCAAAACAACCCATTCTGTCAAATTTCATTTCTTGAACAAATTCTTTCAATATATTAAAATCTTCCTGCGTTTCTCCAGGATACCCTACTATTAAAGTAGTACGAATCGCCATCCCAGGAACAGCTTCACGGAAATCTTTCAATAATTTTGTTGTTTTTGCCTGCGTCGTTCCTCTTCTCATAGACTTCAAGATAGAATCTGAAATATGTTGCAAAGGAATATCAATGTAGTTACAAATCTTAGGCTCGCGTTTCATGATTTCCAAAACATCCATAGGAAAACCAGTAGGGAAGGCGTAATGCAAACGAATCCATTCGATTCCTTCCACTTTTACTAATGCTTCCAATAATTCGCCAAGATTACGTTTTTTATAAAGATCAAGACCGTAATAAGTCAAATCCTGAGCAATCAAAATTAGTTCTTTAACGCCGTTTTTAGCCAAGCCTTCTGCTTCCTTCACTAATTTTTCAATAGTTTGAGAAACGTTTTTTCCTCGCATTAATGGAATCGCACAAAAACTGCATGGTCTGTCACAACCTTCAGAAATTTTTAAATACGCGTAATTTTTTGGAGTAGTCGTTAAACGTTCTCCTAATAATTCATGCTTATAATCCGCGCCCAATGCTTTCAATAGTGCAGGCAATTCTGTAGTCCCAAAAAACTGATCCACATTTGGAATTTCTTTTTCTAAATCAGGCTTGTAACGCTCCGAAAGACATCCGGTAACAAAAACTTTGTCAACTAAACCTCTTTCTTTTTTATCAGCATATTCTAAAATCATATTTACTGATTCTGCCTTGGCATTATCAATAAATCCACATGTATTTATAACTATAATATTCCCTTCACTTTCGGCTGGCGCTTCATGTTCAACATCTTTTCCGCTAGCACGGAGTTGACCCATAAGCACTTCACTGTCATATACATTTTTCGAACACCCAAGAGTGATTACGTTTATTTTATTCTTTTTTAAAGACTTCGTTCTCATAGTATTATAATCCCGATAATTTGGGAATTTTGCAAAATTACGATTTTTATTTAAACTGAACTTGTTTCAGTTTCTATTAATTTGTTCAGGAGCACAAACCTTTGGCTTTTTTCATCACCCGCTGTCCCGCTAACCGCTGTATCATTGTACCCGAACCCCGGGTACAATGGATGACGCTTTTATCGGGGCTATTTTACTACTTTTAAGGTTTTTAACACCTTTTTCAAAAAAAATCCGTCTCAAATCATGAAACGGATATTTTAATTCGATTTTTATTCTTTTCTATAACCTCTTCGAGGGCTAGGGAGATTTACAATTCAAATAATAAAGTCAAAGAGACATTATTATTGATAGATTTAATTGCTGCACCGTCAGTTAATCCTTGACTGAAGAATCCTTGTTGTGAATTTCTTTCTGCCGAAGAATAAGCCAAGTCTACTTTGGTTGAACCAAAGTTATAACCCAAACCTCCTGAATAACCTTTTAAATCTCCTACGGTTGTTTTGTTTTTATAAGGACTTTGTTCAAAACGGTATCCTGCTCTTAAACTCCATGCTTCAATTTTATATTCTGCACCCAAACGTAATTCATTAGTTTTATCAAGAATAGCATTCATATTACTATTGACAGCACTAAAATAAGTATCATTTTCGGGTTTGAATTGGGTCTTGCTATAATCTTTCATCGAGTAATCAACACTTATCAATCCTGATTTCCCAAAAACATAAGCGAAACTTCCTGTTACTTTACTTGGTGTTTGTAATTTATAAGGTTGGTATAAATTAGTAATCTGCGGATCTACAACATCTGGACTTAATTCACCGCTGGAGTTACTGCTTACCGCAACTAATTTTTGAGAAAACTCATCACTTAAATGATACCAGGTCGAAGATTCGTAAGCTAATCCTACACGAATTTCATTGGTTATTTTTGCAATCGCGCCCGCTTGAAATGAAAAACCGGTTCCGTAAGTATATAATTCGTTGTCAAAGCTCAACCTCTTTATTTTATAATTGGCATCCAAAGCATTATCATTGTCTTCATAAAAACGGGAAGATTTTCTATAATCCGTGAAATGAGAATTTAAGTTTAATCCAATATAAAATTTATCTCGATAAGAGGTAGCGGCATTAAATGATAATTTTCCGTTATAGCCACTAGAGACAATTGAGTTTTCTTGATAATAATTCCCGCCTGCAGGAACATTTGAAGTGTATTGCGTATTATTAGGATTATTGTCATCAACTGCATTGATGACAAAGCCTTGATATCCTAATAGAGCTTGTTGTGCCCCATTATCTAAACTTGCATAGCTAGAGTTATCTAAAACATTTAATGGAACACCATTGGCATAACTTAAAAAATAATTAGCTACTGAATTGTTAGGATTAGTTCCGGCGGAAAACGAAGAATTATTGTAATTATTTACGTTGTCATAATTCACTGATAGGGCGAACTTTTTCCAGTCACTACTTGGGTTTCCGCTATTAAATACAAAAACTCCTCCAGCCTGATTTAAATCGAAGGAATTGTTTTTCTCCGTTGTTGACGTGCCAAAATAATTGGAGTTGTTTTTTGTATCGTAATTACTTAGGGTAATGGCCATTTGATTATTTGCAAAGATGGCCGAGCCTGCCGGATTTACGTTTATGGCTGATAAATCACCACCAAGCGCTCCAAATGCGCCACCCATTGCTCTAAAACGTGCCGTTCCATTTAAATTGTCTTGCGCATATCGCATAGCATCTGATATTTCTTGCGATTGAGCCACGCTGAAAGTGAAGCCAGTTAATAATAGGAATAAATATTTTTTCATTTTATTTCAAGTATAGTTTTGATTTTTTTTTTTATTAAAAAGTATAAATAGATTTTTTAGTTACCTCTCCTTCCGCTTCCACCAGATGATCTGCCGCTGTTACTGCCACCTCCTGAAGATCTGGAGTTGTCATAGGAACCTGAGTTATTTGATCTTGATGGGGAATAACTTTCATTAGACCTGGAGTTATTAGATCTAGATGGTGAATAATTTTGGTTATTGGAACGGTTGTAGTTTTGTTGACCGTTTGTGTTTGATCTTCTGCTAGGATTGTTATAATTATTATTTTGTTGTTGTGTGCCATTTCCTCTTGAAAATGTAGGACTGGTTCTTGTACCGTTATAATAAGTTGAGTTTCTTCTAGAATCAGAATAATTTGATCCTCTGGTAGAATTGGACTGATTTTGAGAATAATTTCTTGAACTGTAATTTCTAGTACCGTTCACTGAATTTTGATAAGAAGAACCTCTTCTGCTTGGATTATTGGAATAATTATTATTGTTGTAATAACCATAATTTGAATAACCATAGTAAGGATAGTTCCATCCATAACTTGCGTATCCACCCCATCCGTAATAGTACGGATTGTTCCAACCCCAATTGTTTCCATACCAATTGTTTCCATACCAGTTGTTCCAGCCCCAATTATTCCAGCCAAAACCAACATTCATTCCCCAGCCATATCCACCATTCCATCCCCAATTGTTTCCGTACCAGTTATTCATTGCCCATCCGGTATCATAAACATTGATGCTTACGCTTTGAGGATTGCTGCCCCATCCAGGATAGTTTGCGCTATTGTTTTGCTGGTTGTCGTTATCTAAACTATAATTATTGTACTTATCTACATCGGTAAAAATTTCAGTAGATTGATTGTCGTCTTGTAAAGAACTAAAGTAATCCTTGTATCGATTATTTGAACTAACTTGGGACGCTCTTTCAATATTTCTATTGTCTTTGTTTCCATATATACCATCGCTATCATAATAGGAACTATTTTGATACGAGCCACATGAAGTTAACAAAATGCTCAAAAATGCAACAATATAAAATATTGGAGCATTTGAGAAAGAAAAAGTATTAGTTTTCATATCTAGGGTGTTTTTTATTGTTGCACATTACAAAAATAGTTAGTTTTGCGGAACTATTTAGTTAAAAATAATTAAAACAAAATTTATGCCAAACTATTCAATATGAGTAAGAACTTAACTACAAGATCAGAAGATTATTCAAAATGGTATAACGAACTGGTTGTCAAGGCTGATTTAGCCGAAAATTCAGGAGTTAGAGGCTGTATGGTTATCAAACCTTACGGCTATGCAATTTGGGAAAAAATGCAAGCGGAATTGGATCGAATGTTTAAAGAAACGGGACATCAAAACGCCTATTTTCCATTGTTTGTTCCAAAAAGTATGTTTGAAGCAGAAGAGAAAAATGCAGAAGGATTTGCAAAGGAATGTGCGATTGTAACACACTATAGATTAAAAAATGATCCCGATAGACCAGGGAAGCTTATGGTTGACCCAAATGCAAAACTAGAGGAAGAATTAATTGTTCGTCCAACAAGTGAAGCCATTATTTGGTCAACCTACAAAGGATGGGTTCAATCCTATAGAGATTTACCGTTGCTTATTAATCAATGGGCGAATGTTGTGAGATGGGAAATGAGAACAAGATTGTTTTTGCGTACCGCGGAATTTTTATGGCAAGAAGGACATACTGCTCATGCCACCAAAAAAGAAGCTATTGAAGAATCAGAGAAAATGATGCATGTATATGCTGAATTTGCTGAAAACTTTATGGCAATTCCAGTTATAAAAGGTTTCAAAACCGAAACGGAACGATTTGCTGGTGCAGAGGAAACCTATTGTATCGAAGCCTTGATGCAAGATGGGAAAGCATTGCAAGCAGGGACTTCGCACTTTTTAGGGCAAAATTTTGCCAAAGCTTTTGACGTTAAATTTGCCAATGCAGAAGGGAAGCAAGAACATGTTTGGGGAACTTCTTGGGGGGTTTCCACTCGATTGATGGGAGCGTTGGTAATGACACATTCTGATGATAAAGGATTGGTTCTGCCTCCTAATTTAGCACCGATTCAAGTTGTTATTGTTCCAATTCACAAAACAGATGAGCAATTAGAGGAAATCACTTCAGTTGTTAATGTGTTAGTGTCAGAATTGAAGAAATTGAAAATTGCTGTCAAATATGATGATCGAACGACTCAAAAACCAGGATTCAAGTTTGCTGAATGGGAATTGAAAGGTGTTCCGGTTCGAATTGCTGTAGGGCCAAAAGATTTAGAAAATGGAACTTTTGAAGTAGCAAGAAGAGATACATTGACAAAAGAAACTATTTCAAAAGACGGAATTGTAACTTATATCAATGATTTATTGGCTCAAATTCAAATTGATTTGTTCGAAAAGGCATTAAATTATCGTGATACACATATTACCGAAGTAAATAGTTTTGATGAATTTAAACAAGTTTTAGACAATAAAGGAGGCTTTGTATCAGCTCATTGGGATGGAACTGCAGCTACTGAAGAAAAGATTAAAGACCTCACTAAAGCGACCATTAGATGTATCCCTTTAGACCGAGTAGAAGAGGCGGGAAGCTGCGTTTTTACTGGGGAACCATCAGTTGGAAGAGTGTTATTTGCGAAGGCATATTAAAAAAAAATAATTTTTTTTGCATCAGCTATTGTGCGTCTCAAAAATAGTTGTATTTTTGCATCCGCATTAGAGAAGCAGGGCCCGTTCGTCTATCGGTTAGGACGCATGGTTTTCATCCATGTAAGAGCGGTTCGATTCCGCTACGGGCTACTATTTTTTTTGCAGATTAAAGTCATCCCGAACTTAGAGGGAAAATGGCCCGTTCGTCTATCGGTTAGGACGCATGGTTTTCATCCATGTAAGAGCGGTTCGATTCCGCTACGGGCTACAAGTTCAATTTAGATTGACAAATAACTTAGGAGGATAAGGTCCGTTCGTCTAGGGGTTAGGACGCCAAGATTTCGTCTTGGTAACAGGGGTTCGATTCCCTTACGGACTACAAAAAAAAATAGTAAAAGATAAAAAAGCAATAAAATGGCAAATCATAAATCAGCTCTAAAGAGAATTAGAAGTAACGAAAAGAGAAGAGTATTAAACAGATACCAACACAAAACTACTCGTAATGCAATCAAAGCATTAAGAATAGCTACTGATAAAGTTGATGCTACATCTAAATTGTCAAATGTAATATCTATGATTGATAAATTAGCTAAGAAGAATATCATTCATGATAACAAAGCTTCTAATTTGAAATCTAAGTTAACGAAACACGTTGCTAAATTGTAATTAATATAATTTACCTACTTATAAAAAAAGCTCCCAATCACATTGGGAGCTTTTTTTATATACGCTATTTTTATTAAATTTTATTTTTTAAGTATTCAAGCATAGCTAGGGTAATAGGTTTTGATAAAAAATCAATTACCATAGGATACTTTTTAGATTTTTCCAGATCTTCAGGGTCTATGGTTGAGGAAAGTACTATAATCTTTATATTCTTAAATTCAGAAAATGCTTCGGTATTAAATTGATCTAAGAATTCCCAACCTCCCATTACGGGCATGTTTAAATCTAAAAAAATTAATTGCGGATGTTTTTTTAATTCACTTTCTGTGTTGGTGTATTTTAAAGTATTGAAGTAACAAAGTGCTTCTTCTCCGTTTTGCGATGTGATAATTTCATTTGAAAAAGATGCTTTGATAAGTACCTTTTTGCATAACATAAGTGTTATGGGGTCGTCATCAATACATAAAATCTGATCTAACATTATTCTTTGTTTTTGAATGTTAATGTAAAAGTTGTGCCTTTGTTTACTTCGCTTTCAATGCTAATAGTTCCTCCCATCGTTTCAACTTGTGATTTGACTAAATATAATCCCAGTCCTTTGCTGTCAGGATAATTATGAAATCTTTGATAGAGCCCAAAGACTTTGTCTCTATTTCTTTCTAAATCGATCCCTATTCCATTATCCTTGAATATTAAATAAACGGTATCATCGGTTTCGTTAGCTGTAATGGTTATTTTAAGTTTTCTATTTTCTGATTTATATTTTAGTGCATTAGTCAGTAGATTTAATAATATACTTTCGAAGTAGGCTTTGTTCGTATTTAAAACAGAAATTTTTTCGAAATTAAGTTTTATTATTGGTTTGAATAATTCAATTTGAAAGCTTAGCTGACTAAAAACATTTTCAAAGATTTCTTTTAGAAATACATCTTCTTTCTGGATAGAAGCATTGTCTTTTATAATAATAACTTTAACTAAATCATTTATGGTGTCATTTAATAAATGAGTGGATTTACTAAAACCGTTTAAAATTTCTTTTAATTCTTGGTCTTCAATAGGAATGTCTTCGATTAAGTTTAAAAGTCCGGTCAGATTGGATAATGGCGCTCTAAGGTTGTGCGATGTAATATAGGAAAACTGCTTTAAATCTTTGTTGTTTTGTGTTAATTCGCGGATCAATTGTTCTTTTTCTTTTTCTTGTTTTTTTTCCTCCGTGACATCTCTTTGGATTGATATCCAATGTGAATGCTCATTTTCTGTATCGTAAATTGGAATCATAGAGAAACGAACCCAATATTCCTCTTTATTTTTTTTATAGCTTATAGTTTCAATCAGACATTCTTGTTTCTTTTTTAAGGCAGTAATTAATTTTTTATATTCTTGTTTATCAGAATTGGGACCTTTAAAAATATTTGGTGTTTTTCCGATGATTTCATCAGTATGGTATCCTGACATAATGGAGAAAGCAGGATTTACATAGATTATTTTTGGAATCCGGGTGTTTTTAGAATCCGCTTCTGTGATAATTATTGAATCTCTGGATTGAGTAATAACTGTTTCTAATAATTTAAGCCGTTGCTCTTCCTCTTTTTGTTTTGTAATATCCTGGATTGCACCTATCATTCGTGTGGCTTTTCCTTCCTCATCTTTTAAAAGGAAACCTCTGTCTAAAACGTATTTATAGGAACCATCGGCACATTTAAAACGGTATTGATCTTGCCAGTTTTCCGTTTTTTGTTCTATAAAGGAATATAGTTTAATTGACATTTTGATACTGTCTTCTGGATGGATTTTTTCAAACCACCATTTGGAACTAGAGCCAACTTCATTTTGGGTGTATCCAAAAATCACTTCTATTCCTTTGTTCCAGGATAAGCTATCTTCCTGTATTTTCCAATCCCAAATAGTGTCGCTTGTTGCTTTTGCTACAATGTCATATTTTTCATTTGACTCTTTAATTTCATCATTTGTATTCTTGAGTTTTTCAAAAATTGCAGAGTTCCTATTGTCATTTTTTGATAAAATTAATTTGTAAGCAATCCCTGTAAAAGTTATAAACAACAAATCTTTAACGAAATTATAGTTTTGAAAGTTAGCAGTGTAGATAAATTTTTGGAATAATTTGTGGCAAAGGATTGCCACAAATAGAGAGATGAGGATATAGGTTATAATTATTTGATTGGTTTTGTTTTTCATTACTCAAATATAAATAAATAATGTTAAAATACTAAGTATCGTCTGAAACTTATTTTGCTCTTATTGCGTAATAGTTTTTTAGGTCTAATACGTTAACAATATGTAAACTATTGCATAAATATTTTTTATATCAAAATAAAGTGTACCTTTGCACCCATTAAAAATCACAGATGGAATCTATTAGAAACATTGCAATTATTGCCCACGTCGATCACGGTAAAACAACTTTGGTTGATAAAATTATGTATCACTGTCAGTTATTTCGTGACAACGAAAACACAGGTGACTTAATCCTTGATAACAACGACTTAGAGCGTGAAAGAGGTATTACTATTACTTCAAAAAATGTTTCTGTAGTATACAAAGGAACAAAAATCAACATTATTGATACTCCTGGTCACGCCGATTTTGGTGGTGAGGTAGAACGTGTATTGAACATGGCTGATGGAGTTTGTCTACTTGTAGATGCTTTTGAAGGACCAATGCCACAAACGCGTTTTGTATTACAAAAAGCACTAGACCTTGGTTTAAAACCATGCGTTGTAATCAATAAAGTTGATAAAGAAAACTGTACTCCTGAAGAAGTTCATGAAAAAGTTTTTGACTTAATGTTTGAATTAGGTGCAGAAGAGTGGCAGTTAGATTTCCCTACTGTTTACGGTTCAGCTAAAAATAACTGGATGTCTGACCATTGGGAAAACGTAACTGATAATGTTGAAGCATTGTTAGATATGGTTATAGAAAATGTACCAGCTCCTAAAGTATCGGAAGGAACTCCTCAAATGTTAATTACATCTTTAGATTTCTCCGCTTTTACAGGTCGTATCGCTATTGGTCGCTTGGAAAGAGGTATATTGAGAGAAGGTATGCCAATCTCATTAGTAAAAAGAGACGGTACAACAACTAAATCTAGAATTAAAGAACTTCATACTTTTGAAGGTCTTGGTCGTAAGAAAGTTCAAGAAGTAATTGCTGGAGATATTTGTGCGATTATTGGAGTAGAAGGTTTTGAAATTGGAGATACTATCGCTGATTTTGAAAATCCGGAAGCTTTGAAATCAATTGCTATTGATGAGCCTACAATGAGTATGTTGTTTACTATTAATGACTCTCCTTTCTTCGGTAAAGAAGGAAAATTTGTAACTTCTCGTCATATTAGAGATAGATTGACAAAAGAATTAGAGAAAAATTTAGCCATGAAAATGGGTGAAACTGATTCTGCTGATAAATTTATGGTTTTTGGTCGTGGAGTATTGCACTTATCTGTTCTTATTGAAACTATGAGAAGAGAAGGATATGAATTACAAATTGGTCAACCACAAGTTATTATCAAGGAAATTGATGGTAAAAAATGTGAGCCGATTGAAGAGCTAACAATCGACTTACCTGAGAATCTTTCTGGTAGAGCTGTAGAGTTTGTTACTATGCGTAAAGGTGAAATGTTAAGCATGGAAACGAAAGGGGAGCGTATGATTGTAAAATTTAATATTCCATCTCGTGGAATTATTGGATTGCGTAATCAATTACTTACTGCAACAGCTGGTGAAGCTATTATGGCACACCGTTTCATAGGATATGAGCCTTACAAAGGAGAGATAGCAGGACGTAACAAAGGGTCATTAATTTCTATGGAAAAAGGAAAAGCTATTCCTTATTCTATCGATAAATTACAAGATCGTGGTAAGTTTTTTGTTGAACCAAATACTGAAATCTATGAAGGTCAGGTAATTGGCGAAAACTCTCGTGCTGATGATATGTGTGTAAACGTAACTAAAGAGAAAAAACAATCTAATGTACGTTCATCAGGAAATGATGAGAAAGCAAGAATTATCCCTCCGATTATTTTCTCTCTTGAAGAAGCTTTAGAGTACATTCAAAAAGATGAATATGTAGAGGTAACTCCAAAATCTATTCGTTTGCGTAAAATTTATTTGACTGAAACAGATAGAAAAAGATTTAAAATCTAATTTTATATTTTTATTATAGGAAAGCCATTCGAAAGAATGGCTTTTTTTTGTGGTTGTTTTGTTGGTATTTCGTCGAATTTTTATAAAATATCTATGTGAATTATTCTCGAATATGGACTTACTTAATTTTTATAGGGAGAATGGTTATTCATTGTAAGTCTTTTTAACATTTTATCTTTTCAAACTAAAATGTCCCTTAGCTTCTCTTCCATCTTCAAGTTTAATGGTAAACCAGTAATCATCAGATGGTAATTGTTCTTTATTATAATTTCCATCCCAGCCTAGGCTTGAAGGGGACAATTGTTTAAGAAGTTTACCATAGCGATCAAAAATAAAAATAATGGCATTTTTATAAAAAGGAGAATTTATTCCTTTTAAGTTCCAATAATCGTTGTAGCCATCACTATTAGGCGTGAAGAATTTCGGTGCATCTAAAACAGCAATATTTTTCAGTATGCGACCACATCCATCATTGTTTTCAATAATTAATTCATGAAACCCGCCGGGTACATTTTCGAAAATCGGTGTACTTTGAAATGGGGTAGAAGTCCCATTTTGAAAATGAATCATGTACCTATAATCATTGGGATTGCTAAGCTCAATTATAACTTCATTTAATTGCTGTAAATCATGAATGATTATGTTGTTTACTTTTGCTAAATAGGATATACTTACACTGCATTTTCGAGATACTTCGCAATCTGATTTATTTTTTACAATAACCGTATAATCCCCCTCTCTATTTATTTTAATGGTGGGTGTTATTTCCCCTGTTGACCATTTGTAGGTATAATCAGTAAGAAGTGCTGGAAAGATAATACCAGCATCTAATACAATTGAAGTGCTATTGCCTTCACATAGTATTCTTTTTACTAAGGTATTTATTTTTGGGGTTGATACTACTATAATTTCAAAATTTCCTGTTCCATAACATCCCTCATTATTTTCAGCTCGAATGTATATTATTTTAGAAATCGATGTGTACTGATCTTCTAATTCATTTACACCTAATGAAGCATCATCTTCATTAGAATAGAAATACAAACGAACATCTGATGGTAAATTCAACTCAGTTTTTATTAATTCCTTCTTTTGTTTTAAATTAAAAAGTCCTTTACCATTACCAAGATCACATTCACGCATTGCCTGAGGTAAAATTAATATGTTTTTATTAGCATGTAAAATAACAGTAGCGATACTATAACAGGAAGAATTCGGTGGTGTAACTTTTGCATATAGAATTTCATCTGGGATGGTGTTGCGATAATTAGTGGGAATAGAGTTAGAATTATTAAGATCGTTTTCTGCTTCAAGGATACTGTGATAATAAAATACTTGAAAATCTTTTTTACCTAAGCTAATTGGTTCATTAGCCAGCGCTAAATTGAAAGAGGCTAATCCATCTGTCGGTAAATTATCTTGTGTATCACATTGGATTAATTTATATGGTGTTGAAATTATTTTGGGAATTTCATATATAGTTATTGTTTTTTCGAGTGGTTCTCTATTTTCTCCGTTGATGGTTTTTATCAAAGTTACTTTGTAATCACCTATGTTTTGATATGTATGATAAGCATTTATGTCTGTAGAGGTGGTTCCGTCTCCAAAATCCCAAAGCACAGAGTCTATTTTTTCAACAGAATTGATATAAAAATGTGTAGCTTGTCCCAAACAATTAAATTCATAGCTAAAGGCATATAAAAATAATGAAGTTATAAATGGCGGTAAACCCAATTTTGCAAAACCGCCCTTTAAATCGATTTCATTTTGTAAAAAATTACAAGAAGTACCATTTAATTCTGGATTGTTTATTACAGACAATTTATTTGAGCTATCGGTTAAAATAGGGTAACCAGACCGATATATTTTTTCGTCGAGACCTAATTGTAAAGCTCCGGCTACATAAGCGGAGGTTATTATTGTTGTATTTGAACCAATGATATTTGAACTTTTAAGATCAAATTGAATTAAGGAACTACCTAATGTAATTCCATCGGGATTAAAACGGTTTACAGTTACATAAAGTTTTTTTGATTTTGCGGAAAACTCTAATCCGTAGGGATTTGTTCCACTCATTATTGAAAATCCATTACTTACTTTTCCAGACCCTGTATCAAAATCATAGAGCCAGACATTTCCTGTATTTCTTATTACATTGCCTTTGGGGTCTAATTCGTCATTTAGTTTCATTGATGAATTAGCTATAGCAATTTTTTTACCATTTGGTGATGTTTTTAAATAGCCTATTGCATTGGAAATATAACCACCCAGCGGAACATTTAAATTTGTAGATGTAGGGATTGGTTTTTTATCCACTCCAAGTGTACTTATTTTAAAGGAATAAAATGTGTCTTTAAAATGAGTTATTATCCAAAACGAAACTCCATCAGCATGCTGTACAGCTGTTATTTTTTCAGAACATTTATATTTTACATCCTCCGTGTTATTTTTATCGTAAGTTATTAAGTGAATGTTTTTTTCGGATATAACAATATCACCCAAGCCATTATTTAATCTTAGATCCACTAAGGAATAATTTAATCCGTTATTTGGAGGGTCTTCATTATTATATGGATCATCATCTACATTTTTTGGATTGGGTTGGTCAACTGTGAATATATAATACAAATTTGGATTGTTCGGTTTAGGAACAATAATGGCCGATTGCGTACTTGAGTTATGACCCAATAGACCAAATCCATTAGGCATAACCTGATGAGATTTGTCGTAAACTATTGAACCATCAGTGTAAAAAAGTAAATTTCCATCTTTATCGGCAATGCTGGTACAACCTTCAGCTGTATTTAATTGACCATTCGACAAAGTTATAGGGCTTCCTGAATTAAAATCAAGCCCGGCAGTATTTCCAAAGTACCATATAGCCGCTTCTTTTTGGGCAAAAGCAGGAGCTACATAAAAAAGTAGAAAAAAGACAAATAATATTTTAAAGTTCATTTTAATTTCAATAAAACAATAATTTTATCAGTTAAAATTAAAACAATAAATGACAGTAAGTAATTGTTTTGTTTAATATTTTTTATCTTTTCAAACTAAAATGTCCTTTCGTTTCTCTTCCATCTTCTAATTTAATGGTAAACCAATAATCATCCCCTGGCAATGGAGTTCCATTAAAAGTTCCATCCCAACCTTGACTTGTCGGAATTACTTGTTTGAGAAGCTTTCCATAACGATCATAGATGTAAATAGTTGAATTTGAATTAAAATTCGTATTTATGCCTTTTACATTCCAGTAATCATTATACCCGTCACCGTTTGGGGTAAAATATTTTGGAACACCAATTACCGAAATAGTTTTACTAACGGTACCACATCCATTGATATCATTAATAAATACTTCGTGAATTCCGGAAGGTACACTAGTAAAAAAATTGGATAGTTGGAAAGGCCCAGATGATTCGTCTAAACTATATTCATATTGTCCTTGCCCGGTTACGTTTACCGTTACTGTATTTGTTTCTGATAAATCAACAATTTCAATACTTGCAATTTTTGCAATATCTGATGCAGTAACTTTAATCTTTCGAGTTCTACTGCAACCTAAAAGTGTGGCTACTTCAACCGTATAATTACCTGCAGCATTTACATCTAATGTCGGACCAGATTCGCCAACCAAAACTTTATTGTCTTTTGTCCAAATATAAGTGTAATCACTTGTAAGGGAACCATCTTGTATTCCTGCATTCAGTTTCACGAAAAATGTTGGCTGATTAGAACAAACTAATTCGTCTTCATTTCCGTTTGAATTTAAATTTATTTTGGGTTGTGGATTGACAATAAAAGGTATAATCACGGAAGCACTACAATTTGGATTAATAGGGTTTTCTACTACAGCTGTAATGTTTTGTGTAGTGCTTATAAATGGATTGGGTAATGGACTTGGTAATAAAGTTCCTTTCTTGTCAAAATATTTGACTATCATTCCTGTTTGACCCGCCAAAATTGTATTTTCAAAAGTGCTGGTGTCAAAACCAAATTTCCCGTCTTGAAATAAAGGATCTGCTTCATCATCGCAAACGGTTGTCATAGATGTTGCTATTGGAAAAGCTTCTGGTAAATCATCTACGACAAAAACGATGGAAGTTTCATCAGAGCAGCTTAAAGATGTCGTGTTAGTTACAACCGCTTTTATGGTTTGAGATTTAGTAGAAAACGTAGCCGGAAATGGACTTGGCAACGGTTTATTACTCTGATCAAAATAAGTGACTTTCACATTTGTTTGCCCTTTTAATACATCTGATTCTAAGGTTGAAGTGTTAAAAGTAAATTTTCCATCTTGATCATCGTCGCACTGTCTTGGGATTATTACTGTATTTGCAAACGGTAGTTTTTCTACGGTTAAGGATACATATGGTCCCAGCCCATAGCAGGCGTTATCCACATCGCTATCCACACGTCCCCAAATTTGTTGCGTATTTGGATAACCAATATTTCTATAATTTGTTACATCAGTTATAACGTTTACTTGCGATAGTGCATCGGTTTTATTACGGTAATAGCTTACCGTATAATTTCCTGGTGGAAGCATCGCCTTTATATTTGCGGTAACGCTACTGAAATTGAATGTCGAAATCCCATCTCTCTTATTGTTATTTACAGTATTGTTTCCATCTATATCTAAGAAATCATCACATACTTCAAAAGATTTTTTGAAGGTTTTTGGAATTTGAGTAGCAAGTACTTTTAAGGTTGTTCGAGCAACGCTATAACATTCGTTTGCATTTTGAACTCTAGTCCAAATCGTCATTGTGCTAGGTGTAGTATTTACAAAAGATAATGGAGTTGTGATTAATTGCGATGGATCCTGATTATTTGCTCCTGCTAAAGTTTTGTAATAAGTAAAAGTTTCAGTATTGAAATTACTGGAAATTTCATCGTTTTTTATAGTTAAATTAAAAGTTGTAATGGCATCTAAGTCATCATCACACTGAATAATGGTCACAGGATTAACTGCTGGTAAAGCATAAACGGTTAATGTGGCGTCAGTTGAAAGTAAACCGCAGCTATTTCCAACTTTATTTAGTTGAACACGATATTTATACCCGTTCATTGTGTTTTTTACACTTGTTATTGTTAGGTTATTTGTTAAAGCTCCAGAATAGGTGCTATTATTTGTAATGTTATTCCAAGTTGCGCCATTAGTTGAAAATTGCCATTGATAAGTGTTCCCTCCATTGTCAGTTACTGAAATTGTGGCATTTTGTAATTCACAAGTAGGAGCAACTGCAGGTTGTTTTGAAATTATGATTGGCGCCGAAATTAAATAATTGGGATTTGGAACGCTGTAAGGCGCACCATTAACAAGTCCAGTCGAGTTGACTGTTAGGGGTGAATTTCCAAATTTTGCATCACCATCGCCATCAGTAAATCCAGCTTCGACAACATCTGAACACAAATCTTTATCGCTGTCTAAATCGCGATAATTTCTTATTCCATCAGCGTCAGTATCGATTCCTGTTTCTACTGAATCTAGAATTCCATCATTATCGCTATCTAAATCTAAATAATCTGGAACGCTATCATTGTCTGTGTCAATTGGAGTAAATCCGGGCTCAAAATTAGTATCAAGACCATTATTGTTAGTGTCAGAATTTGATAATATTACCGAAACGTTTTTTTGTGACTCGGTTGTATCAGGAATTCCATCATTATCACTATCAGAATCTAAATCATCTGTGATGCCGTCGCCATCAGAATCTTTTGGTACACAAACAGCAAAAAACTTCAAAGTAGATTTATTTGCATTGGCATCAGATAAATTTTTATGAGTAAAACTGATGGAATTTGCCAAATAAGTCAAAAATTTGAACGTGCCAGTTCCAGCGGGTAAAGGTGTGGCGCTATTCAACCGAAAGCGAATTTCAAAAGAGGAAAATTGTGTAATTCCACTTTCGTAAATGCCATCATAATTTGTGTCAATCAATAATTGATTATCAGGATTGAGAACAGTTATAGTTTTATTGACATCTGAATTTACTGTATATTCAGCTTCAGAATTTAATAAATTAGTAGCGTTTGCAGTGTTAACATATTCCATTCCTACGCTAATTGGTTTAGCAAAATTGATCGTGTAAGTCACAAAGCTGGTTTTTCCGGCAGGAACTTCCGAGATAAAACTACCATCAATACTTCCTGCAAAAGGGATTGCACTTGCCGTTGTAGATGTAGTTACTGCTGGTTTAGCCCCCTAATAATCGGACTTTAACATTTTAAGTTTTACAAACATACGCAATTAGTCAATATCTTTGTCTTGCAAGGAACAAACGAA
>NZ_JADOVD010000023.1:0-27026 GCF_015752245.1 Flavobacterium sp. CG_9.10 | reverse complement strand
TTCGTTTGTTCCTTGCAAGACAAAGATATTGACTAATTGCGTATGTTTGTAAAACTTAAAATGTTAAAGTCCGATTATTAGGGGGCTAAACCAATATAAATGTTGGTATTAAATTGAGAGTACTAGAATTTGGTATAAAACAAAGGAAATTAATTGAATTATTAGTGAATAAAGTAACTGGCAAAATTTGCTGTGTCTCAGTAAAAAATATTAAAAATAAATAATTATGGAAAAGATTTTGGAAGTAGTCGTAAGTTTAATACCTCGCCTAATGGAGGCGTTAAATCGATAAGAATTTGGATTTTAAATTAAAAAGTATGAAAAAGTTAATGTTTTCTCTGATTTTTCTATCAAATTTAATTTCTTATTCCCAAGAAATAAGAAATACAGATAGATTCTTTTTTAATAGTCAAAAATATAATTATTTACATTTTAGTTGGGGTCAGAGTAGCTACAGCAAACCATTTAAAATAATTGTCTGTTCTTCTAAAGATTTAAAAACTATAGAAACTAATTTAAGAATATGCCAAAAATTTAAATTAGAATATACAGATTATTATATTTTATCTCTAACAGATATCTCTACAAGCCACCAATGTATTAAGATAATTAAAGCTTTTCTGAATACAGTAGATAAAAAGCGAATAGGTGCAAATCTCTCAAGAGTAATAGTGAGAAAAAAAATGGAAGATAAAACTAATTCAAATCAGAAAATTGAATATTTTGTGGACGTTTCTAAAACTGCTTGCCTAAATGATGTTGAAGATTTATATATAAATGTTGAGCCTAAATCATTATGTAATGCTATTAGAGGTTTGACCCATTTCTAAAATTATTTAATAAACAACCCGACTGCTCCAATATTCACTAAATTTCTCTTATACGGATAGCGCATTCTATGATAAAAAACAAGAAAAAATGTAAAATTTAACAGGCAAATTTATGTGTATTTATGTAGGGAGTGCATCATATCTTCGAATAAAAGGAAGATATGATGCTGAAAGTAGTGGTCGTACTGTAAATGGACAAACCATAATAGGAAAACCTTGTAATTAAGATAATATGAAAAAAAATATTTATATAGTTAGTTTGTTGCTTATTATTTATGGCTGTTCTTCTGCAAATAAGGAAATTGCTCCTATAAATGCATATTTAAAAGAGGCCATAAAAACTAACGATACCATCGTCATTATTACAAACAAAATTAATAATAATTACACATTGAATTTGTGGAAGGATAGAGTAAATATTGATGTAAATCATAATAATTTAGAAAATAGTCTTGATGAAAATCCAAGAATTTATGAAGAGAAATATTGGAATGAAATGAATGAAAAATACCGAAATCATAATACTGATTCTTTGTGGTTGGGAAACTCACTATGGAAACAAAAAGATTTTAAAAATTTAAAAGTTAAAATGATGACCGAAAAGGTTTTTCCAAAACCCTATATATATAATGAATATATGGGTAAAATCCCAGAACGATCTGCTTTTTCATTCTCAGAGCCAATGATCTACAAAAAAATATATGCTGTTTTTGCAATTTCAGAAACAACAACAGGGCGACAATTTATAAATCCGAGGTCATTTGTAATTATGAAAAAGAAAAAAGGCGAATGGATATTCGTTAAAGAAATAACTGACGGGGCTTACTATTAAAACTGTAACAGCGGGAATATATCTATTTAGAACTACCCTGTAATTAAAATCTATATCATGAAAAACATAATAATATACTTATCGCTATGCATCGCCTCTACTAATTATTCGCAAACTAAAAGTACTTTAAAAAAAGATGAAAAAGAAAAGCTTGAAGCCATCAATGATTATTTTAAAACAATTGTAAAAGATATTAATAGAGTAGTATTCATTGCCCAAGAAAAACTCAATTCTAATTTAACATTAGAAATTTTTAAACAAAATTTCATTCAAGCTATTGATTTAAAAGGAAATATAGAACCGGACACACATTTATTTAACGAAAAAGACTGGAAAAAATTTAAAAAACAAAATCAGGATCCACCTATCCAAGATAATAGAATTTGGGATACCCATAAATATTGGGGCAAAAATGATTTTAGCCACAGTCAACTTATTTTTGAAAGTATGAACACAAAAACAGGGATAGAATTAATAATTGAGAAGTACGATAAATCAGATGTTTGTATATATAGTTTTTCTGAACCTATGTATTATCTAAACAAAAAATATCTAATTTTCACAAATTTAAAAATTTGCATATCAGGCGGAAGTAAATTTGTTGTTGTTATGAAAAAAATAAAAGGCAAATGGATCCGAACCCATGAAGCTTTCAATCCAAATGAGACATATTAGAAGAATGAGTATTAAGAAGACTGCTAATTCGCAGATAATTTAAAAATCAGATAATTAGCAGTATTATTATGTTAAAATCATATAGCCTCAAACAATTTTCCCGGCAATGGCCTAATAACTCCTTTCAATTCCATATTCAACAGCATTCCTGAGATTTTATAAATAGGGAAATCACAACGCAGGGCGATAATATCCATCAATTCTTTGCCGGTTTTTAGAAGAAAATCATAGACTTTTTGTTCGTCATCGTCAAGAGAGACAAACAATTGTTTTTGCACAGGTTTCATTTCCTTTTCAAGATCCCAATTCAGGATATAAATTAAATCGGCAGCGCTGGTCAGCACATTTGCTTTCTGGGTTTTGATTAAGTTATTACAGCCTTGACTGTACTTGTCGGTTACGCGTCCCGGAACCGCAAAAACATCGCGGTTGTAATCATTTGCGATGTTGGCGGTAATTAACGATCCGCCTCTATCGGCTGATTCTATTACGATGGTTGCTTCGGTCATTCCCGCAACGATCCTGTTTCTTCGAACAAAATTTTCTTTATCGGGATTCGAGGAACTCCAAAACTCGGTCATAAAACCGCCGTTTTGCTCGACCTTGGCGACGTATTTTTTATGGGTTTTAGGATAAATTTGGTTCAAACCATGCGCCACCACTCCTATCGTTTGCAGATTATGTTCCATCGCCAATTGATGTGCCACGATATCAACGCCATAAGCAAATCCGCTTACGATTACCGGATCAAGCGGTGCCAAATCTTCAATCAGTTTTCGGCAGAACTCCATTCCGTAAGACGTTATTTGGCGCGTTCCCACAATACTGATTATCTTTTTATTTTTTAAATTGATATTCCCCGATGTAAACAACAAAACGGGACCGTCAATGCAATGTTTTAAGCGCTCCGGATAATTCTCGTCCTGAAAATAGGCCACATTAATATCGTTCGCTTTTATAAACTCCAGTTCCTGATTGGCTTTTGTGAAAACAGATGGATCTTTTAGATTTTTTAGTAAAATCGAACCAACGCCATCGATAGCGGCAAGCTGTGACGCTTTGGCTTTGAAAACCGCTTCGGCGCTTCCCAAATGAGTCAATAGTTTTTTGGCCATAATATCGCCAACTCCTTCTACCCTTTGCAACGCCAATAAATGAAATAAATCCTGTTCTAACATAGCTGAAAATTGTTCGTCTTTTATATTTTTAAATGTAGTTTCATTAAATACCGGAAATACAAAACGTCGGTTCGAGTGTTTTTTGTGAAATGAAATGGAATAAAAAATGTATCGAGAACTCTTTCCTGATAATTTCTCATTTATTAATTCCGAATAACTGTTTGAAATTGAAATGTATAAAATTTAAAGCAGATTGTTAATAAAAATTGTGAATAAAATTTTGATAACTATATTCGTTGTATAACTTTGTTACTATGAAAATCGAACCTTACATCGCGCAGCTTTTATACCGTTATCAATGTGTAACCGTTCCAGGTTTCGGGGCTTTTTTAACCGAAATTCAATCGGCTCAATTGAATGAAAGCTCGAATTCGTTTTCTCCTCCAAAGAAAATGATTTCTTTCAATGCCAATTTGAAGAACAATGATGGTTTATTAGCCAATCATATTGCCCAAGCAGAAAAAACATCTTATGAATATGCCGTTAGCGCCATTCAGTATGAAGTTTTTCTTTGGAAAAAAGCATTGGAAGAAAACGCCATTTTCTCGATAAAAAATGTAGGTGATTTTTGCCTGAACGCCGATGCTAATTTAGTATTTACTCCATACGATCAAACCAATTATTTGACAAATTCATTTGGTTTAAGTCCGTTTGTTTCGCCACTTGTGAAAAGAGAAATCTTCGAACAAAAAATTGAAGCAATCGAGGAAAATCAAACCATTGCTTTGATTCCAGAGGAAGCAAGAAGAATGAATCCATATTTAAAATATGCTGCCATTTTTGTATTGGGATTAGGTTTAACAGCAGGTGTTGGCTATCCAATTTTCCAAAATCAAATCGCAACTCAAACTACGCTTGTTGAAACGGCCGTTCAAAAACAGGTTCAGAATAAAATACAAGAAGCAACTTTTTTTATCGAAACTCCAATTCCCGCTGTAACGCTATCCGTTAAATCAGCTGCGGAAGTAAAAATGTCGTATCATATCATGGCAGGCGTTTATAGAGAAGAAAAAAATGCACAAAAGACATATAATCAGTTAATTCATTTAGGATACAAAGCCCGCCGAATCGCTCCTAACAGACACGGATTATTCCCTGTACTTTACGGAAGTTATGCCACTATTGCAGAAGCCGAAAAAGCAAAACAGGAAATTCAGAAAAAACACAATCCGGAAGCTTGGATCTTAATCCAATCGCTATAAAATAAAAATCCTTACGGTTTAGACTACCCCCAAAAAGCAAAAAGCTATTTGGGGGTATTTTTTTAGGAGCAATCTCCAGCTATCCGCTATATCTCTTGTGCCCGCCGCTGCGAGCACAAGAGGATGCCGCTTCTATCTGGGCTAGGCATTCGAATAAACAAGGATGTCTATTATACCAAATAAGCCTTTTTTAAGCGGTTTAATGCGTGATTGTTTTATAAACACACAAGAAGTCGACCAAAGGTAAATTGTGTGTCGTAACCTGATTTATTGTATTTAATTTTTATTCTTGATGTTGCTGCAAATGTTGTACAAAGTTTGTGAGATAGGATATCCTAATCTGGTGCTCGTTTGCAACGAGTACCTACTTTCTTTTTAGCACTAAACAAAGCGTTTGCAACGCGGCTCATTTACCACGATGGTTCAACATTTACATTATAAAAAATAGTATTGTCTTCTTCATAATTGCTATAACTGCTATTTACATAATCGCGCTAATCTGGTGCTCGTTTGCAACGAGTACCTACTTTCTTTTTAGCACTAAACAAAGCGTTTGCAACGCGGCTCATTTACCACGATGGTTCAACATTTACATTACAAAAAATAGTATTGTCCTTTTCATAATTTCTATAACTACAATTTACATAATCGCGTTGCAAACGCTACGTTTTGTCTTTTCAATTTAAGTAGGTACTCGACGCAGTCAAGCACCAGAGCAGAGGAATCTAGTGTTAGAAAGAAAACCATTAAAAAACGCTGTTTGAAAAATTTTCAAACAGCGTTTTAATTTTTTAAAACTTCCTACCTATTCCTAAAGAAAAATTCCAAAAACTAAAATTATCTATCGTTTTATGATAGCCACCGTCTAAGGCAATAAGAAAATTTTTACCTGTTTTATAATCTAGATGTAAACCAGGGAATATGCCAGCGGTATAACTATAACCGTCAACATTTTTAACTTCAAACCAACTATATGAATAAATGACATTATTTTTATCGACCTGAATCGATGAAAGTCGAAATAATTTGTCTTTATATGCAATAATTCCCAACCCCATGTTGCAGGATAGGTTTATTTTTCTATTCTTGTAAATGGAATAATGAATTTTAGCTCCTATTTCATGGTTTTTCACATAATCCCATTCGGTGTCTTCAAAAATTGTCTCAGGATTCCCAGTTAATATAAATCGATCCAATTCTTTTTCATTGCCATAAAAACTGGGAAAGTAATCGTTTTGAGAATATAAAAAATAATATTCCATGGACCACTTTTCGTTTCTTTGTCTGTGGTAACTGACTGAAATATTGAAATTTCTTTGATTTTCTTTCATATTCGGATAAATGCTTAGTCCTGAATTTACAAAGAATTTGTTTTTTTCTTGCGCAAAAGATATAAGACTGAAAAAACAGAATGGTATATAAAATATTTTTTTCATTGTATTTATTAAAATAGAGTGCTTCCGAACGGTTTTAAATTAATCATTATGATAGATTGTCGGTAACCGTACATATATTTCAGATAAAGTAAGACCAAACCAATATGTGAAAATAGGTCTCACTTCCATCATACCTTATTTACATTCAAATATATAATAAATATCTTACTATTGTTAATTAAAAACCCAAACAATCTCCGTAGCCCCGATAGCAGTGGAAATCCTTTTCTTTTTTTCTTTAAAAAAGAAAAGATTGCAACGCATAGCGGGAGGATTCGTTCTTAAAAACCATGAACACACTGCTCCTAATTCAAACTCGCCTTGAACATTCTCAATTCGTCCCAAGTATATTTGTCGCCAAATTGCTCTTTCATGCCGTTCAGCGATTCTTCTTTGTAATGCTTGAAGGCTTGGCTCAATTCCTTGATTTTGTCCTGTGGCAGTATGTCTTGGACGCTTACTTTCTTGGATTGGATCAGTTTGACCAAATGGCTTTCTATAGTTTGGGTGGTTAATTTCCTGATATTTGCAATATCCTGAATCGAATTTTTGCCAATCCACAAGTCGTAGGTTTCCTCCACGGTCGATTTCTTGGGTGCTTTCTTGGTCGCTTTTTTAGACGTATAGCGTTCCAAGTCGGCTTCGTCTTCAATCAAAGTGACATGTGTTTTCTTAAATTGGTTTTGAATCGCTTCAGTTTTTCTAGTGATGTATTTCTTTATTTCGTCAGAGGTTAGTTTTTCCTTCGAAATGGTTTCACCGGCAACCACGGTTTCAATCAAAAGCTTGGCTTTCATCAATCGCAAAACGGCTTTAGTCTGCAATTCTTCGAGCACAATCAGTTCCTCATAATAAGTCTTACTTTTTTTCTCTCGCTTCACTTCTTCGAGTTTCCAGAGAATTTCAAAAACCATCTCGTCCAATGGCTTTAAGAAATAGTTGAAAGCGGCTTGAATCCTGTCGGAAACATGGATTAAATCCACGGTTTCGTTATTGAAGATTTTGTTGAGCTGCGCCATGAATTTCTGGGAGGGATCCAAAAGGGAATCGATGGCTTCCATTTGGTTTGTTGCCCAGCGCGCATGTTTCGATTTGGCTGAATTTTCAGACTTATCCCCATAGCTGTACTTGTGATTGCGCCATTCCTGTGCTAAATCAGCCCAGTTAAAACTGTGCATCAAATAGTTATGGATGAAATTCTTGGTTTCAAAATGCAGTGAATTTTTCAATAATTCTTCCGAAGCCTTGTTTAAAGAGTAATCCATGACATCCTGGTCGTTAGAAATCCCGTTCATACGCAACGGAGATAGCAAAATAAGCCCTTCTAACGAGCGTAAACGCGATAATGCCACATACGCTTGTCCCGGCATAAAAACCTGCGAAACATCGATCGCAGCCTTGTCAAAAGTTAATCCCTGGCTTTTATGCACCGTAATCGCCCAAGCCAATTTTATTGGATAATGTACAAAAGTCCCTAAAACCTCTTCTTCAATTTCCTTTGTGGCGGGATCAATTTTATAGCGGATATTTTGCCATTCGTATTTTTCGACTTCTATGGTTTTGTCTTCTTCCGGAAAATGAACCAGAATCTCCTGGCTCGAAAGGGATTTTATGATTCCCATTTTTCCGTTGAAATAGTTTTTATCGAAGGATAGATCGTTTTTCACAAACATTACTTGTGCGCCCAGTTTTAATTGTAAGCGTTCCTCAATCGGGAAAATCTTCTCGGGAAAATCGCCCACGATATCCGGCTTGTAGGTTATCAACTCCCCTTTTAAATCTTCCAAAGCTTGTGCGTTCATAGCATCGGCCTTGGCATTGTGGGTGGTAAGTGTGATATAGCCTTTGTTATTTTTTAAATCAAAATCAGGTTTTACGTATTTGTTCAGCGCCTGAACATCGGCTGCGGTGATTTGGTTGTTCCGTAAATTATTCAAAACCGAGATGAACTCCGTGTCGGTTTGGCGGTATATTGTGGATAACTCAATATATAAAGGCGGATTTTGCTGAACAGCATGCGAATGGAAAAAGAATTTTCCTTTGTAATAATTGCGCAGCGTTCTCCATTCCTCATCCCGAATCACCGGTGGCAATTGCAATAAATCACCGATAAACAAAACCTGCACTCCGCCAAAAGGAGTTGCGTTCTTTCGCACCGTTTGCATCATATAATCCATTGCATCCAGCAAATCAGCGCGCAGCATACTCACTTCGTCGATCACCAACAATTCCATATTGCGAATCACCGATTTCTTCAATCCACTCATTTTAAAATGCCGGCGCAAGGTATCTTTCGACTCAAATTTTACCGTATCCGTGAATTGGGAATCGACATTAAAGGCAGGAATAAATCCTCCAAACGGCAACTGAAACATCGAGTGAATCGTAACACCTCCTGCATTTAAAGCCGCTATTCCCGTGGGCGCCACGACAACTGTGTTCTTGTGCGTGGTTGCTATGATTTCCTTTAAAAGCGTGGTCTTCCCGGTTCCTGCTTTACCGGTAAGAAATACCGATCGATGTGTTTGATTAATAAATTGTAAGGTGTAAGCAGCGGCTTCAGAGATTGTTTGCATTTGGCGTGTATAGAGATAGCTAAAATATTGAAAATAGGAATAGTATTTTCATTTTTGGAAAACAATTTTAATTTTAAATCCGGTCGTTTTTAGCCCCGATTGAAATGGAAATCCTTGACAGTTGAAAAGCGATTTTTTCTAAACAGAAAAGAGCGACCGCAGGAAGCTCCTTTTATGGTTAAGAAAAAACGCTTTACGACTGAGAGATTGAAATGAAAAGCGGGATAAAGCTCCAAAAAAAAGCCTTCATTCTAAAATTTAGATGAAGGCCGTTTTTTGAATTAATATATAAAAAAATTATTTTTTAACTTCTTCCTTTGATTCAGGAGATTTGTATTTATCGTTTAAAGCTTTTACAATCACTTTAGTAATATCGTATTTATCTTCAGCATATAAAACAGAGGCAGCGTCACCAGTACCGTAGATATACGAATATCCGTTTTCTTTACCGTAGGTTTTGATGAATTTTTTAACACCGCTAACTAAAGAATCCATTTCTTTACCGCTTTCTTGTTGCAATTCTTGAGCCAATGCTTGTTGCGCTTGACCTAATTGTTGCTCTCTTTTTTGTAATTCAGCTCCTTTTTGTTGTGCCCACGCTTGTCCATTTGCTTGTGCTTGACTTTGAAAATTAGCAGCATCTTGCTTAAATCTTGAAATTTCAGCGTCCAGTTGTCTTCCTTTCTCTTCTGATTTTGCTTTATATTTAGCTTCAAGGTCTTTTGCTTCGGTATATTCTTTCATTAACACTGAAGTATCCACATAAGCTGTTTTTACTTCCTTTACTTGTGGCGCTGGTTTATTACAAGATAGTATTGTAATTGAAAGTGCGATAATTACTAATGCTTTATTACTCATATTTTTAATATTTCTTTTTTGGTATTCGTGAATCTTCGATTTCATTTGATGAATTTCTAATTTTTTATGTATGCGTGACAAAAATATAAAAAAATAAGTAGCATTGACATAAAGTTTGAAAAATGCACATTTATTTATGATATCAGTTTTTGTTATTGTAAAGGAATTATTGATAATTTAAGGTTATAGCAATCGAATCCAATAGCTTTTAAATGAGCAGCTTTTTTAAAAAAGACAATATTCAGCTTGGTTTTAGTCTAAATCAGCGCTTAAATGCTTTTAAAATAGATTTTAGTTGTTTTTTATGATGTAAATATGCGAAGAATACTCAAAATCCTTCTTTGCTCTCCAATTGGATTGTAATCCGACGAAAAAGGCTTTTATAAAATTCATTTTCCCTGTTTTGTATTTTTCTGAAAGCAATGCCACGTAAAAAGAATCAAACTTCATAGGAAGCACTTTTACCAGTTTCATTTTTTCTTTTTCAAAAAGGGATTGTATAGCGGTTTTGGAAAAATGCCAAAAATGAATTGGCACATCATAAGCGGCCCAAAATTTCCCGTAATGTTTTGCATCGAAAGATTTGAAATTTGGAACCGCAATAATTAAAGTTCCATTTGGTTTCAACAATCGTTTCAGTTCTTTTATTTGTTCGTCTAAATTTGGAACGTGTTCCAGAACGTGCCACATCGAAATAACATCAAAGGAGTTATTTTCCAATTCACTTGTTTTTTCGACAAAAGAAACGCCTTTATTTTTTGCAATCGCTTTTGCTTTATCACTTGGCTCCACTCCTATTGTTTGCCAACCGTTTTGTTTTGCCACCGATAAAAAATCTCCAGTTCCCGCACCAATATCCAAAATTCTTCCTTTATCAGGTTGCAGTGAATTTATTAAATTGAGTTTGTTTTTTAAAGCTATGCTTTTTACGAAATGATATGCTTTTTCAAACAACGATCGTTTGCTGTCCGTATGCGAAATATAGTCTACGCTTTCGTAATATTTACCTAAAGTATCTAAACTGGGTTGCGGAGAGGTAACCAACATATCCAACTCTTCGTCATGATATAAATCAAATGTTTCTTTGGAAACGGAATAATCTTTAACGGTTAAAAAATGTTTTTTGTTTGAAATGTCCATATTGTTAGTTTTCAGTTTTCAGTCGCAGTATGCGGTTGAATCCCTTTAAGTATATTGTTTTTGTTTTTATGCTAAACCCCAAAAGCATTTTTAAATACTTTCAGGGCTGGTATTATTTATTTTGCAATTATCCAATAATAGCAAGGCTTCACAAGATAGTTTCACGTGGAACAAAATTAGTGTTCGGTGTTCAGTGTTTAGTATTTAGTTAAACTAATCACTGAAAACTCCTTAACGTCCCATATATATCAACAACACCGAAACATCACTTGGCGACACCCCACTAATTCGTGAAGCTTGAGAAATAGTTACCGGTCGAATCTTGCTTAATTTTTGTTTGGCTTCAATTGACATCGATTTGATTTTATTGTAATCGAAATTTTCAGGAATTTTCACATCTTCTAAACGCAATAATTTATCAGCATTATTTCTTTCCTTTTCAATGTAACCGGAATACTTCACTTGGATTTCGGCCTGTTCTAATATTTCCTGATCCACATCGTTTTCAGAAATATACGTTGCCACCTTTTCAAATTTCATTATGTCTTCTAAATCAATTTGCGGACGAGAAAACACTTTAAACATTTTATCTCCTTGCGAAATCAGCGCTGTATCTTTTGATTCTAAAATAGGATTTGCCTCCGCTACAGAAACACTTGTTTCTTTGAAGAAAGCTACCATTTTTTCAGATTGATTTAGTTTGTGTTCCATTCTGCGCAAACGCTTCTCCGAAGCCAAACCAATTTCATGCGACATTGGTGTTAATCTGAAATCGGCATTATCTTGACGAAGTAACGTTCTGTATTCTGCACGAGAAGTAAACATTCTGTATGGCTCTTCCGTTCCTTTGGTGATTAAATCATCAATTAAAACACCAATATACGCTTCATCTCTTTTTAAAATCATAGGTGCTTTTTCATGCACTTTTAAATGCGCATTAATTCCTGCCATTAATCCTTGAGAAGCTGCTTCTTCATATCCTGTAGTTCCATTTATTTGTCCTGCGAAATACAAACCTTCAACCAACTTGGTTTCTAAGGTATGCTTCAATTGTGTTGGAGGAAAATAATCGTATTCGATTGCATATCCCGGACGGAAAAATTTCACTTTCTCAAATCCCACAACGGAGCGCAACGCTTTAAATTGAATATCCTCCGGAAGTGAAGTAGAAAAACCATTTACATAAACCTCACAAGTATTCCACCCTTCTGGCTCGACAAATAATTGGTGTCTTTCTTTATCGGCAAAACGATTAATTTTATCTTCAATAGACGGACAATAACGTGGTCCGATACTTTTTATTCTACCATTAAACATTGGCGAACGATCAAAACCTTCTCTCAAAATATCGTGGACATCAAGAGAAGTGTACGTCATGTGACAAGACCTTTGATGAATCAATGGCGAAGTAATATCCGAATAAGAAAACTTATCTGGTTTAGCATCTCCCTTTTCTTCATTCATTTTCGAATAATCCAAAGAACGTCCATCGACTCTTGGCGGTGTTCCCGTTTTCATTCTTCCTGCTTGAAAACCTGCATTCACTAAATCTTCGGTGATTCCGTAAGCAGCACTCTCGCCTGCTCTTCCTCCACCGAATTGTTTTTCTCCAATGTGAATCAATCCGTTTAGGAAAGTTCCATTGGTCAACACAACCGATTTAGCTTTTATTTCCAGCCCCAGCGAAGTGCGAATTCCCTTTATCTTTCCATTTTCAATGATCAATCCTTTCACCATTTCCTGATAAAAATCAAGATTTGGCGTTCCTTCTAACATCATACGCCACTCTTCAGCAAAACGCATACGGTCACTTTGAACCCTTGGCGACCACATTGCAGGACCTTTGGATTTGTTCAACATCTTGAATTGAATCGCCGTCCTATCGGAAACAATTCCAGAATACCCGCCCAAAGCATCAATCTCGCGGACGATTTGCCCTTTGGCAATTCCACCCATCGCAGGATTGCAAGACATTTGCGCAATGTTTTGCAAACTCATTGTCACCAACAAAGTTTTGGAACCCAAATTCGCAGCCGCCGCCGCCGCTTCAGAACCGGCGTGACCCGCACCCACAACAATTACATCATATTCTTCTTGAAACATCTTCTTATTAATTTGTCCTGAGAACCTCAGGATTAAAATTCAAGCGGACTTTAAACCACTCAAACCTTGATTTTATTTATTGTTCCACGTGAAACATTTTAAAACGATTCAAAACATATTAAGGTATGTTCCACGTGAAACAATGCTGTTTTGAATTTCAAAATTCCATTACTGTTCCACGTGGAACAGCGCGATTTTTTCATCTTCTTTAGAACGCATCAACAGTTCCTCCGCTTCGCCTTTGTCCTTATATCCACAATAATGCAAAACACCATGAACCAAAACACGCTTCAGTTCTTCTTCAAAAGCAACGTTGAAATCCTTAGCATTGTCCTTAACTCTTTCGATAGAAACAAAAACATCCCCGCTTAACTCATCCCCCATCGTGTAATCAAAACTAATGATGTCTGTTAATGTGTCGTGATTGAGATACTCTAAGTTGATTTTGTGTAAATACTCGTCGTCGCAAAAGATGTAGTTTATCTCCCCTTCTTTCTTGTTTTCTGACACAATCACATTAGACAACCAAGCAGCAATTGCTTCTTCGTTCTCTAAATTAAAGTCAGTTTCGTAATTAAAATTGATCATTTTTTATTGAAATATTCTTGAACCTTTTGATTAAAATTCGACCGCAAAGGTAAGGATTGTCTATTTAATATTTCGATGCTATTCAAATAATCTAATAAAGCCGCTGGCAATGCATTAGATTGATTCGTAAACTCCTTTTTGTTGGTTTCTGATTGTCGTTTATTTTCCTGACCTTGTTGTTGAACAGCCGTGTTTAATTTCAATAATTCTTGCTTTACATTCAGAATTTTTTGAAGCGTTTCATTTTTAAATCCTTTGTTCAAAAGCTGCTTTTCTATCTGTTTCATTTGCTCTAAAGCACTCTGTCCATTTCCACCCAATCCCTGTCTATTTAATTCGTTTTGCAAAGCTTCTCTTAGCTGCTTCTGTTCTTTGTAAATTTCCATAATAGCTTTGGCATCCCCTTCACCATCTTCCCCATTCTCTCCGCCTTTTCCACTACCGTTCTTTCCTTGACCTGGCTTTTGTCCATCACCAGGCTTCTGTCCTTCACCAGGTTTTGATCCTTTTTCCATTCCTGCTTTCATCTTCTCACCAAGGCCTTCCTGCTTTTTAATAATGTCCGGCAATTGCATTCCTAGACCCTGACCTTTCCCTGGTTTTGGTTTTCCTGAGCCCATTCCTGATAAGGACATTTGCATATTAGAGAGCGTTTCACTCAGCATATCGGCTAGTTTATTGGCAGCCGAAATAGCATACTGTTGATGCGACAATCCTTTCGGAATTTGCGAATCCGATAAAGTCTCTAACGACTTGTCAATATTATACTGAACGTTCCCTATTTCCTTAGTCACTTCCTCGGCTATTTTGGGATTCCGCAAAGACATCGCAAACAAGCTGTCGTCAACATGCTTGAACTCTTGCTTCAAATTTTGTTGGATTTTAATGTTCTTATTAAACGAAGGCGAACCCGTTTTGAGTCCTTTGAATTGAAGCATTACCTCTTCCTGAGACAATGAATAAGCCAATAAATTATCTAAAATTTGTCTTAGCATTTTTACATCTTCTTCCAATTGTTCCTTTTCGGAACCTTCCATGCTTTGTTCCATTTTCATGGACATCTCTTTCATTTTTTTAGAAGCACTTTTTTGTTTTGGTTTTGCCTTAGATTGATTTTGCTTTTGCAATTCCTCGGTTGCCTTCTTCAAATCTTCATCAATACTTTTTTCTTTTTCTGCATCTTTTGGAATATCCATTGGAGATTTAAGCGTGGCGTTTTCCTTTTCCAAATCTTTTAAATCTTCTTGGATTTTATCAAAAGCGTCGTTGATTTCCTTTTGATTCTCTTGTTTGTTTTCTTTTTCGTTTTCCGATAATTTATCTTGCTTTTCAGAAAGTTTGTCTAACTTATCAGCGATTTGTTCCGCCTTTTTATCTATATAATAGCGCTTGGTCAGTTCCACTAATTGTGCTAAATTTTTAGTTTGGTTTTTACTGTTTTGTTTGAACTTTTCTAATTTATCAAGCAAGTCCTCATTCTTAATTTTATCATTTAAAGATTTAAGTTCATCCAATAGTTTCTGGTTTTTATCCAAATCTTTATCGGCTTTATCCAAACGTTTTTGCAAATCTTCCTTCAGTTCGTCTTTTTTATCCGTTTTAAATTTATCGAGATTGTCTTTCATTTTCTCTGCAAATTCCTTCATCATTTCATCCTGCTGTTTTTGACGCTGAATAAAATCATTTACTTTTTGCTGATCATTAAATTCCAAATTCGATTTTTCTTTTCCGCTCTTTTGAATCTTTTCAATAGCAGAAATTTGTTTATCCTGATTCTTCAAGGACTTTTCTAAACTGTTGATATTGTCGTTCTGTTGTTTCAAAACCTGATCTTCCTTCTCTTCCTCTGTGGCAACACGATTCGAGAAGACAGAAGATTTGGTGCTTTTAAAACGATGAATGGCATCATTATCATAAACCTCAAAATAGTAATCATACGACTTCCCTTGAACCACAGGAAGATTTCCTGGAAAAGTAAAAACAAATTGATCGTATACTCGGGACTTCACAACAATTGTTCCACGTTTGGCAGTTTGTGGCTTCTCTCTTTCATAATATACTACTTGCAGTTTAGACAATCCGTAATCGTCAGAAATTTGAACCAATACATAATTTTTGGCCACCTTCAAACTGTCAGGAGCATTACTCACTTTGATCGTTGGAAACTGATCTTTGATTATTGAAAGCTGATAATCCAACTTTTCATAGTTTTTTACTTTATTATTAGAGGTAAGGATTTGATATTCTGTATTTTGCAAGATACTTCTAGATAAAGTAAAGTTGTTTTCTGCTTTCGCAAAAGAAAAAACCGATGATGCATCTTTCCAAACTACATTTTGAGTCGCTTGCGTGCTCATTTTCCAAGTGACTCTGGTTCCTTCAGGAATAATAGCGTTTCCAGTTCCTTTGATAAATTCCGATCTTCTATTCAAATACGACGGAAAGTTTAATATCATTTCAAAATTAGAAATAGATGGCACTGTTATTACTTTCAATTCATAATCCTCAGAAGAAATTCCATTGGCCTCCACGTGAAACATTACGTCTTTTGAAGGCTTCGAAATCTTAAATTGGAAATCACCTGATTTACTAGTTTCCATAAAATAACTTTCATCGTCTATAAAAATCGTAGCATTTTCTGGAACCACTTTCCCTTCCGTTTTTACATGAAGGATGAAATCTTTATTTTGTTCGGTCTGCAGATTATTATTTAAAAGAATGAACTTGAATGGTGCCGGAGGTAAGAATGGCGAATTGAAATGCACTACTCTATTTAAACTTTGGGAAATTATTGTACTGTTACCCGACAAATAAAAAACAGCTAAAACCAAAACAGGAAGTATAGCCAAAGGCAAAAACCTTTTGTTTTGATTCAAATTAATCGCGTTTCCAAAAGGAATTGGCTGTAAGGTTTTCGCTTTTTGTTCTATTGAAGCTAATAGTAATTCGGATTGATTTGCATCATTTGATAATTGTAAAAAATTAGTCAGCTTATCGCTTACTTCGGCAAAATGATTTCCGATAATGGTTGATGCCTGTTTATAGTCAATTCCTTTTTGGAGTTTGAACAATTTAAAGATTGGAAACAAAATAAATCGGAACATCAGGAAAACTTCAATAGCAACAAAGGTCCAAAACAAAAACCGTCGTCCCATTGGCTTAAGCCAAAGAAAATACTCCACAAAAAGCGTGAACAAAAAATACAACAACCCTAAACCGATAAAGAATAATATTCCCCGAATCAGTTCGTTGGTGTAATACTTTTTGATAAAAGCCTCCAGTTTTTGATAAATATATTGTCGCGTTTCCAAAATTTTAGGTCTTTATAATAACCAATAAATGTACTAATTTATATTTAGTGATACTTGTTAAAAAAATTTTGTAATTAATTAGGATGAAAAATAGAAAACGATTTACTAAATTTATGCAAAAACACTGACTATGAAATATTTATTCGCATATAGTATTCCAGTTATTGGTATAGTAGGAATTTATTTTGGTGGTTTTTGGACCTATTCTGCATTATTATTTGCTTTTGTATTGATTCCACTATTAGAGTTAGTATTGCCAATTGACGCAAACAATTACGATAGTGAAACCGTCTTAAACCGACTGAACAATAAATTATTTGATATATTGCTAATACTGAACGTCCCGATAGTGTACGGAGCAATCCTGTTTAGTTTGTACCGAATTACAAATATTCAACTGACCTTGTATGAAATTGTAGGAATGACTCTGAGCCTAGGAATTATTTTGGGAGCAAACGGTATAAATGTTGCGCACGAACTAGGTCATAGAAAAACACTATTTGAAAAGGTGATGGGAAAAATACTTTTGATTCCAAGTCATTATACCCACTTTTTTATAGAACATAATCATGGACATCATTTGCATGTTTCAACACCCGAAGACCCATCAACAGCTAAATATAATCAAAGTTTATATTCTTTCTGGTTTCAAACCGTGACAGGCACGTATTCAAAGGCATGGGGAATTCAAAAAAAATTAAATAAAGTTGATAACCGATCCTTCCTTTCCGTAAAGAATGATATGTTTTGGTTTACCATTATTCAAGCGAGCTACTTAATTACAATTTATTATTTCTTTGGTTTCATTGGACTGCTATTTGCACTATTTTCGGGAATCGTTGGGTTTTTATTGCTAGAAACCATCAACTATATCGAGCATTATGGATTAAAACGAAACCAGCTTGCTTCTGGAAGATATGAGCGTGTAACAGAAAAACATTCTTGGAACTCTAACCACGTGTTAGGCCGAATTATTCTCGATGAACTAACCAGACATAGCGATCACCACTTTAAGTCTCAAAAAAAATATCAAATTTTAGAATACCATGATGTGTCACCACAAATGCCTTATGGCTATCCTACGTCAATGGTTTTATCGTTTTTCCCATCACTTTGGTTTGCTGTAATGAATAAACGAATACCTGTAAATATGAAGTAATGTATAGAAATAGAATTATCTTTGCAAAAAATCAACAATAATGTCTAAACAAGTTCGGGTGCGTTTTGCGCCAAGTCCAACTGGACCTTTACATATTGGCGGAGTTCGTACCGCCTTATTCAATTATTTGTTTGCCAAAAAAAATAATGGCGTTTTCTTCCTGAGAATTGAGGATACGGATCAAAACCGTTATGTTCCCGGTGCCGAAGAATATATCATGGAAGCACTGGAATGGCTGGGAATTGCACCAGATGAAACCATTGGAAAGAATGAGAAATTTGGTCCTTATCGTCAAAGCGAAAGAAAACATTTGTACAAGCAATATGCGGATCAATTAATCAATAGCGGTAATGCGTATTATGCTTTTGATACTGCTGAGTCTTTGGACGCACAAAGAAAACTTGAAGAAGCACAAGGAAATACCTTTATATACAATCATCACAACAGAGAAAAACTAGACACTTCTTTGGTTATTTGTGCTGAGGAAACGGCTAAAAGAATCGCTGACGGAGAACATTATGTAATCCGTTTTAAAACGCCTGTAAATGAAACATTACATATGCATGACATCATTCGTGGTGACGTAAAATTTGAAACAAATCTTTTAGATGATAAAGTGTTGTTTAAAAGCGATGGAATGCCAACGTATCATTTAGCCAATATTGTGGATGATCATTTAATGGAAACTACTCACGTGATTCGTGGTGAAGAATGGTTGCCTTCTATGCCTTTGCACGTTTTGTTGTATAGAGCTTTTGGTTGGGAAGCACCGGAATTTGCTCATTTACCATTGATTATGAAACCAGTTGGTAACGGAAAATTATCAAAAAGAGATGGTGACAAAATGGGATTCCCTGTATTCCCATTAGATTGGAAAACCGAAGAAGGTGTTTCATCAGGTTATAGAGAAAAAGGATTTTTCCCCGAAGCGGTTATCAACTTCCTGGCATTATTAGGATGGAACGACGGGACGGAAAAAGAATTATATACGCTTGAAGAATTAGTTCAAGCTTTTGATTTGAGCAGAGTTCATAAAGCCGGAGCTAAATTTGATCCGGAAAAAAACAAATGGTTCAATCACCAATATTTGGTGAAACAACAAGATGAGGATTTGGCGAAAGCCTTCGCTCCTATTTTAATTGAAAAAGGTTTCAACGTTTCTGAAAACATAGTTACAAAAGTGGTTTCCTTAATAAAAGAACGCGCACATTTTGTTTCAGAATTTTGGGAACTATGTGATTTCTTTTTTGTGGCTCCAACATCGTATGATGAAAAAGCAAGCAAAAACTGGAAAACGGAAACACCAGCATTAATGCAGGAATTAATCTCCGTTGTGGAGGAAATAACGGATTTTACGTCCATGAATATCGAAACCATCGTAAAAGACTGGATGACAAAAAACGAAATTGGAATGGGAAAAGTAATGCAACCCTTTCGTTTGAGTCTGGTTGGCGCGCTGAAAGGCCCTCACCTATTTGATATTGTTGAAGTAATTGGAAAAGACGAAACGATTAAGAGAATTCAAAAAGCAATAGCTACTTTATAAAAAACAAAAAAGCTCCCAAATTTGGGAGCTTTTTGGTTTTATTTTAAACATTCTATATAACCATTAAATTGGCTTTGATATCCAGCACGCTTTTTTGATCTTTTTATACATGTTATTAAATCTTTTAATTTAGGATTATATTTTTCTTTTTTTATAATTTTTGTTATTTCAAAAACTTCACTATTTAAATTATCCGAATAAAAACAACCATCACTTTCTCTAATAGAGTATCCATCACTTCCAAAAGCAATTTTATCAAAATTGATATATCCATCAATATAAAATACTTTTTCATTATTTTTAAAAACAAATAAAGGTAACCTTAAACCATCTTTATTCATTCTAAAAATGTAATTATCAATCTTAAATCCCCAATATTTGTTCATATTTATTTTTTCTTCCTGACTTCCATTTTTAACAACAATTTTGTTTGCTCCCCAATCAGTGCATAAATAATTAACAATAATGCCTAAATTTATACCTGAATTACTTACAAAATCCTCGTATGTTTTAAAAATAATCAAATTTTTATTTGAATTATCTTGACAATAGAGAACTGATTCAAATAGAAAAAATATTAATAAAAAATATTTTATTTTCATATTTAATTAGAATTGGATAATCTTTTTATTTCTAAATTTTCCACATAACATCTCATTGCTAAAGCATAAAAACCAAATTCACCTCCTGTTTGGTATTTTATATTTTCTAATCTATCATAAATATAATATCTTTTCATTGTAGAACTTGCAGAAAGACCATCACTCCATGCTGTAGTCATGATAGAACCACCATCATAATCAAAAACATATCTATATTTTTCTTTGTCAGCATATTTAGCAGAATACAAATCAGGTTTATAAACTAAAACATAATCACCTTTGTATTTCTTTTTGAAAGCACTTTTAAGAAATTTATCATAACTATTTCTGTCTTGAAGTATACATAAAATTACTTCGTTGGCTTTACCAAACGAAGGTGGTATAGCTTTATTTTCTTCTGTACACTCTCTTCTAGCCTTACCTTTTGAAATAGCCTTTGCAATAAAACAAGAATTCAAACTTAGTGTTAGAATGATTAATAGTGAATAAGTAATAACGGTTTTAAATAATCGTAATGTTCTCATAAATGAATTTAGTTTTTAAGTTAAAAATAGAAATCCCTCAAATGTTTTACATTTGAGGGATTTCTATTTTTATTTTTGAAGATATTTTAATAAAATTTTTCCTATAACTATAATTTTATAAATAAAGAATAAGATTTCCGTTAATTATTCCAGGATTTCCTTTGAAATTTACCCCTAAATTTTTCGTATTCAAGTTTTCCAACATATTGTTTAAACCATATTGATAGGAAACATTCGCACGGAAATGGCGAACCCCAAAAGTTATTCCAACCGTGGGATAGAAATTAAATTTAGAAATATCCACAATATCTTTGGCCAACAATGTGGTACCAGAAATGATGTTATTTTCATTTTCAGCATCAATATTAAATTTTCCATTCACTTGTACTATTGGACCAAACTCAACACTCAAATGATTTTCGATCAATTTATAACTCAACTGTAGTGAGATTTGAGCAGATGGTAGTTTGTAATTCACCTCTTCATTTGCTAGAAAAAAACTTTTGGTGGCAACCGTAAAATTGTTTTCACTAAACTGTAAGGCATAAACCATATCCCAATCATTATAGAAATTTCCTCTTACGGAAAGTCCGCCGTTCCATCCTGAACACGGTTTGGTCTGGAAATTACTAGTATTCAATGTAAATTGATTTACGCCAAAACTAATTCCAATTCGATTCGAATCCCGATAATTATATTGGGCAACAGCAGCCATTGAAAGGAGAATAAAAACAGTAGTTAAACTTATCTTTTTCATGTTTTAAAATTTAATCAGCGCAAACCTAAAGTTTTTTTGTAATTTAACACTAACTTTTTAATTAAATTATTAATACTATGAACATTACGTTAATTATCTTCCTTGTCTTTGGATTATTTATCTTACTTTCTTCCTTTTTTACTGTCAAACAACAAACCTCAGTCATTATTGAACGTTTCGGAAAATTTTTAAGTGTCAGACAATCGGGACTACAACTGAAAATTCCTTTAATTGATCGAATTGCCGGACGCGTTAATCTGAAAATTCAGCAATTAGATGTCATCATCGAAACCAAAACGAAAGACAATGTTTTTGTAAAACTAAAAGTGTCAGTGCAATTTATGGTCATCAAAGAAACCGTATATGATGCTTTTTACAAACTGGAATATCCGCATGACCAAATCACTTCTTATGTATTTGATGTAGTTCGCGCCGAAGTTCCAAAATTAAAACTGGATGATGTTTTTGAAAGAAAAGACGACATTGCCATTGCTGTAAAAAGAGAATTGAATGAAGCAATGACCACTTATGGATATACCATTATCAATACATTGGTTACTGATATTGATCCTGATATCCAAGTAAAAAACGCGATGAACCGAATAAATGCAGCAGATAGAGAAAAAACGGTGGCAGAATTTGAAGCTGAAGCATCCAGAATTAGAATTGTGGCTAAAGCCAAAGCAGAAGCAGAAAGCAAACGTTTACAAGGACAGGGAATCGCGGATCAACGCCGTGAAATTGCAAGAGGTTTAGTAGAAAGTGTAGATGTATTAAACAAAGTTGGGATAAACTCTCAGGAGGCTTCGGCTCTTATTGTGGTGACTCAGCATTATGATACGCTGCAAGCCATTGGCGCAGACGCAAACTCCAATTTAATCTTACTACCTAATTCTCCTCAAGCCGGAAGTGATATGTTGAATAATATGGTCGCCTCTTTCAGTGCATCCAATCAAGTGGGTGAAATGATGAAAAATAAGAATAAAAAGAGAAAACCAAAAGCGGATGAAGAAAATCATACAGGTCAGCAAACAGCTCCCGCTCCGGAAGAACCTGAAATAGAAATATAATACTACATAAAAAAAGAGGCTTAATTGCCTCTTTTTAATTTTGATACCCATTTAGATATAAATGGAATTGCTTTTGAAACAAACGGAACCGCTTTGGCAACATATGGAATTGCCAAACTGACTAATGGTCCATAGGAGCCTGAGAAAGCATTTAAAGATGAACCTATAACCCCACTAACAATGTTTTTGGGAGTAAAGCTTTCCTTGGTTTTTTTAATACCGAAGACTAATTTTTGATAACTGATTTCTTTTTCGATTCTCAAAATCTCTAGTTCTCTGTCGATTTGAGCGTAGGATGAGTATTTTTTAGTTTCCATAATTAGTCGTTAAAAAAGATTTCTGAAAAGTTCTCCAATACTGATCCTTCAAAAAATTTATCCCTAATGGTAAATAAAAGTCCTGTTATGACTAAATATATTCCTCCTACGATTAAAAAACCAATCGGATAACTATCCATGTATTTACCAATCGCTAATGCTCCGGCAATAGAACAAAATAATAATACGATGCCAAAACAAATAAAAATCAAGGTCAATTTAAGAATCATGGTGGTTGATTTCATCGCCACCTTAAAACCCCATAATTTATAATAAGCCACATTGCTTTCCAAGAAAGATTGCATCTGTTCTTGGATATGCTCTGTGTTTTCTTTTAATTCTTCAAAAGCCATAAATATATTTTTTTAATATAATTAATAATGGTAACTAATATTATTTTTGAAGCTTAGCATTTTGCTCTTTCAAATCAGCTAATTTTTGCTCTAAAAATGAAATTACATCTTCCGCTTTATGACTCACATTTGAAATCATATCATCATAAGTGTTTTGTAAATTATTTTGTTTGAAAAGAGAAATTTTATTTTTCAACTCATCAGATGCATTATCATATTTAAGTTTCAAATTATTTTTGGCATCATCATACCCATCATTAATTTTTTCTCTAGTTCTGGAACCTTTGTCTGGTGCATATAAAATTCCTAAACCCGCTCCAATAGCTAAACCAGTTACTAAACCCATCAATGTACTTCCAGCTTTATTCGACATAATTTTCAATTTTTATAGTTAATAACCTAAAGTTACGTATTCTATTAACATAGCGTTGTTAACAAGCCGTTAAATTGCTTTTGATTAGTCTAAAAAAGCAAATAAAGCGCCTCATTGAATAAAAAATCAACGAACATAAAAGAAGTCATAAAACTTAAAAAGTCGTTTTAAATTCAATTTATATAGGTTGTTTTTGATTGATAAATTTTATGTTTTTTATAATTTTAATAAGGATTTACTATAATAACAAAAAGCGCCATTTAAAGGCGCTTTCGATTGAAAAAATCTATATCGTTAATGGAGCGTTATAATTTTAAATCATTTAATAATTTTAGAACTTTCTCGTTTTTTTCAACTTTTTTAATTTCCGAAAGTTGAGTTTCAAAAAGACTGTAGTTATTTAAATCATTTTGTAAATTTTGAATAGCTAAAATTCTAACGGCAGCCATTTGGCTTTTTAAAGACATTGTATATAATTTAGTCAAAGACTCTTCTTCTATGTCTTTAATTTTAACTTTATCAGAATAGTGCAAAATCAAATTAGAAAACAACAAGGAGTTATTATCATTTTTAATATTCTTAACAATAGTTTGAATAATTAAACTGTAATTATCAATACTTTTTATGTTTTCAATAATAGAATTTAAAATCAAAGCCGCATTATTCGCGTCCTTTTCCTTCACATATTTATTGATTTCCTTTTGGGTATTCATCAATAAATTTTCTTCTTTCTTGCCTTTTTCTTCCCAGGCATCTTTCAATCCAACGGTTTTATTAAAGACAATTTTACCTTCGGATGTGTCTTTATCCACATTAAAATAACCCAAACGTTGAAACTGGAATTTTTCATCCGATTTTACATCTGATAAACTTGGCTCAACAAATCCTTTTACAATTTGCAAAGAACTAGGATTCATAAATTCCAAGAAATTTTTCTCTTTGTGGCTGTCTGGCGCTTCATCAATAAACAAGCGATCGTACATACGAACTTCTGCTTCAATGGCATGTGCGATAGAAACCCAATGTAAGGTTCCAGCAACTTTTCTTTGACTGCCTTCACTCCCACTTCCGCTTCTACTGTCTTCATCGTACGTCACATTAATTTCAGTGATATTTCCTGCAGCATCTTTAACAACGCTTTCGCCTTTAATGATATAGGCATTTTTCAAACGCACTTCTCTGCCTAAACTTAAACGGAAAAATTTAGCCGGCGCTTCTTCTAAAAAGTCTTCTCTCTCGATGTATAATTCTCTTGAAAAAGGAACTTTTCTAAATCCTGCACTTTCATCTTCCTGATTATTTTCGGCTTCTAACCATTCTTCTTTGTCAACAGGATAATTAGTGATAATCAATTTTATCGGATCTAAAACTGCCATAACTCTGGGAGCCGCTTTGTTTAAATCTTCACGCAAACAAAATTCCAAAAGGGAAACATCTATGACATTTTCTCTTTTGGCTACTCCAATAATATCACAAAATTTACGAATAGAAGCAGCGGTATACCCTCTTCTTCTCAAGCCGGAAATAGTAGGCATTCTGGGGTCATCCCAACCGTTTACTATGTTTTCTTGAACTAATTGCAATAATTTACGCTTGCTCATTACGGTGTAATTCAAGTTCAAACGCGCAAATTCATATTGATGTGGTTTTACTTTTGAATCATCATAAATTTGGTCTAAAAACCAATTGTATAATTCTCTATGCATTACAAATTCCAAAGTACAAATAGAATGCGAAATTTGTTCGATGTAATCACTTTCGCCATGTGCATAATCATACATCGGATAGATTTTCCAATCGTTTCCGGTTCGGTGATGATGACGGTGTAAAATTCTATACATCAACGGATCACGCATCAACATATTAGTTGATTTCATATCAATTTTGGCACGTAAAACATGACTTCCTTCGGGGAAATCAGCGTTTTTCATTCCTTCGAATAAACTAAGATTTTCTTCTACAGAACGGTTTCTATAAGGTCCATCAACACCCGGTTGTGTTGGCGTTCCTTTTTGGATCGCCATATCTTCAGAGGATTGACTATCAATATACGCTTTACCATTTTTAATCATAGCAACCGCCCAATCATATAATTGCTGAAAATAATCAGAAGAATACAATTCTTCGGTCCAATCAAAACCCAACCATTTCAAATCCTCCTTAATAGCATCTACGTATTCCTGTTCTTCTTTGGCAGGGTTCGTATCGTCAAAACGCAAGTTTACTGGCGCATTATATTTTAAACCTAAACCAAAATTCAAGCAGATCGATTTGGCGTGGCCAATATGTAAATAACCATTAGGTTCTGGTGGAAAACGAAAACGCAATTTATCTTGAGGAAAACCGCTTGATAAACTGTCTTCAATAATTTGTTCTATAAAATGGAGCGATTTTTCTTCGGTTGACATATTTTTTCTTAATTTTAGCAAAGATAAAAAAGTTTAAGGTTTAATGTTTAATGTTTCCATAGAAACCTATGAAAAGTTAGCAATTCCGCTTTAAATTTTAAACAAAAAAATTAAATTAATGGGATTTATAAAATTAAAAAACATCAGAACTTACTCTTATCATGGTTGTTTGCTGGAAGAGAGTAAAATAGGTTCCGATTACAGAGTAGATTTAAAAATAAAAACAGATTTACGGAAATCGTCCTTTTCAGATGATCTGAATGAAACGGTGGATTATGTGCATTTAAATCGAATTGTGGAAGAAGAAATGGCTATTCGATCTAACTTGCTGGAACATGCGGCACAACGTATTATGACAAGAATTTTCAAAGAACTACCATCGGTTTCTAAGGTAATTTTACAAGTATCAAAATTAAATCCTCCTATGGGCGGTGATGTTGAAGCAGTTACTGTAGAGTTAGAAGAAGATAGAAACTAAGTTAATTAGGAGTTACCCATTACGAATCACGAATTTTTAAAACTTTGTGGTTATTGGCTTTCCTTTTTTAACTTTTTTACTATATTTGCACACCAATAAATAATTGGCGTCGTGGCCGAGTGGCTAGGCTGGGCTCTGCAAAAGCTCCTACTCCGGTTCGAATCCGGACGATGCCTCTAAAACCTTCAAAGCAATTTGGAGGTTTTTTTATGTCTAATTTTTAGAAAAAATTAAGTAAAGATATAGTTCGAATCCGTCCCGAAGCTTCGGGAGATGCCTCTAAAACCTTCAAAGCAATTTGGAGGTTTTTTTATGTCTAATTTTTAGAAAAAATTAAGTAAAGATATAGTTCGAATCCGTCCCGAAGCTTCGGGAGATGCCTCTAAAACCTTCAAAGCAATTTGGAGGTTTTTTTATGTCTAATTTTTAGAAAAAATTAAGTAAAGATATAGTTCGAATCCGTCCCGAAGCTTCGGGAGATGCCTCTAAAACCTTCAAAGCAATTTGGAGGTTTTTTTATGTCTAATTTTTAGAAAAAATTAATTAAAGATATAGTTCGAATCCGTCCCGAAGCTTCGGGAGATGCCTCTAAAACCTTCAAAGCAATTTGGAGGCTTTTTTATGTCTAATTTTTAGAAAAAATTAAGTAAAGATATAGTTCGAATCCGTCCCGAAGCTTCGGGAGATGCCTCTAAAACCTTCAAAGCAAT
>NZ_JADOVD010000022.1:0-28667 GCF_015752245.1 Flavobacterium sp. CG_9.10 | reverse complement strand
CTTCTCTTCTTTGGTAAATTTTCTCTTTTCCATCGTACAAAATTATAGATTTCTATTTATAATTGTGTCCGATTATTTAAGGGGCTGAAACAATAGTCAAGTACAATAATAAATATTTATTCATACAATCTGATAAGATACTTATTTACAACGACAATAATTTTAATAACTTCACCACCATTAAATCTCCAGACACTTCCGGCTCATCGAATAGATATGGACATAGTGTTTTTAATAATAAACTATACTTATTTGGATATAGGCTTAATGGTACATTTGCAGATAAAAATGCAGTGGTCGGCAGATATGATTTGAATTATATAACTCCTTAATTCCGAAGGGAGTCAGTAAAGAAGGGGAAAGTCAATAAAACAATGCTTTAACGACTTTCTTCTTCCCAGTTTATAAAGACCGAAAGCTACTTTATAGCTAGGTTTATCTGTATAGTAATGAAAACTACCCTATCTCAGCAATCGCCTTAGATTACTCAGAGGGTACAACTCATCAGTACACATACGTTTATACAAATTAAATTTTTGTTTGAGCACACGGATTACTGATGCCGTAATAAGTAGGGAATGCTTATTTAAAAAAATGATTAAGAAAATAATAATTAGTTTAACCGTACTATTCATTCTTTCTAGCTGTATGGTTCCCCAATCAGACTACAACGAACTAAAATCAGAAAATGATGTTTTAAAGTCACTGAATAAAAAGCTTGAGACCTTAAATGAAAAATTAAGAAGTAAATTAGATTTAATAGAATTCAAAAACAGAGAGATAGAAGAGGCAAAACTAAAAATTTCTCTTCGTACGGAAGAAGAAGCATTGCGTCTTATAGAAGATTATTATAAATTTTATAATGCAAATATGACTTACAGAAATCCACAACTTCGAAGAAATGCGGATAATGAATTTAAAGTGTCTTTGGAAGAATGTATCAATAAAGATACTTACAAAGAAGGAGATTTTTTTTGGCATTCTCGGGTTCTAACACTTGAAATAAATAATGACGGCACTTATAAAGTTAACTAAAATAAATAAAATGAAAAAAATAATTTTAATACTTACTTTGATTTTAAGTCTAAACGGTTACTGTCAAACTGCTAAGGAATATTTTGATATGGGTATAGCAAAAGGAGACTCAAATGAATACAACCAAGCCATATATTACTTTGACAAGGCTATTGAAATTAATCCTGATATGGTTTCTTCACTGCTCATGAGAGCCTTTTTAAAAAATGAACTAAATGATTTTGAAGGAGCTGTTGATGATTACACAAGAGTTATAGATATTAATCCGTCTATTTCCTCTTCATATTCTGGCAGAGGAAATAGTAAATTTGAATTAAACGATTTTCAAGATGCAATGCAAGATTTTAATAAAGCTATCAAAATTGATCCTAAAAATGCTGACGCTTATTATCGAAGAGGTAAAGTGAAGAGTCAATTACAAGATATTCGTGGTGCAATTGCTGATTACACAAAAGCTATTATTTTTAACCCGAAACATAAAGATGCTTATACTAAAAGAGGCAGCGCGAAATTGAACTTAAAAGATTATAATGGAGCAGTCAGTGATTACAATCAAGCACTTGCAATTGATCCAAACTATGCCTATGGATATATTTATAGAGGTATTGCAAAAGCTGTGTTAAAACAAAAGCAGAGCGCATGCCTAGATTTCAGTAAAGCTGGAGAAATGGGGATTGAAAAAGCATACGATTTAATAAAAGATAATTGTAATTAAAAAAATATGAATATGAAAATAATAATATTAATACTGACTTTTTATTCATTTACAAATTGTTATAGTCAGACTTATCACATCCCATTATATGAAGGAAGGGAAAAGTATGACTCCGGAGATTACAGAGGAGCAATAGCTAGCTACACAAAATTTATTAAAGATTATGGACCTTCTGATTACGAAGTATATTGGAGAAGAGGGGATGCTAAAAGTAAATTAAGAGACTATCTTGGCGCTTTACTAGATTACAATAGATTTCTAAGTAGCAATGGATATACTCTTGACACGACTGTCTATTATAGAAGAGGAATTGTAAAGAACAAGTTAGGTGACTTTAAAGGAGCAATAGCTGATTACATCGAATCGATACGTCTTTTTCCTTATGTCGAAACTGATTTTATAAATAAAGGTACGGAGAAATTCACTTTCGAAGTATATAATGGAGCAATTGCCTATTATACAAATCAAATATCCCTAAACCCAGACAATGGATTCATATATAAATGTAGAGGAATTGTAAAATTGGAGTCAGGTGATAAAATCAGCGCATGTTTAGACTTTTATAAAGGAAGAGATTTAGAGGATCCTGGAGCATCATCTTTTATTAGCAAATATTGTAATTAGTTTTATTAAAAGAGTTTAAATTTCACAAAATTATATACAATTATAAAGCCTTACAAACTGTTAGGCTTTTTTTATGCAATAAACTTTTAAAAGTTGTCTTTTTGAAAAAATATTTTTTTTTCAGAGAGCATGATGATCCATAACCCAACCGCCCTGCTTCTGAAGTTTGGGTAAGTACCCGGTAAGTCTAATTAATAAAGAAGAAACCATGGTTAAAATTATTGATGTGAAAACAATTAAAACAGAAGTTGGAAAAGAATTCAACATGCTAGTTGTTCAAGGAGGAATAGAACCTCTCGTAAGCAACAAAACAGGAAAGATCTATTTTACAATGCGCAAGGCAAACGTGTCAACGACATTTGATGCTGCTTGTTGCAAATCTCTTGTCGGTACAGAATTGCCTGGCAAAGTAGAGAAAGTGGAGTGTGAACCTTATGAGTACACCGTCAAAGAAACGGGCGAGATAATGATGTTAAAACACAACTGGCAATACGTGGACGAAGATTTTATGAATGCCAGTTCTCAAGTCATCGACAAAGAGTTTGTCAATTAAAAAACAAAAGCAAGAGAGCATCGAAAGGTGTTCTCTTTTTTATTTACAGTCAAAACAAAAGTTATGAAATTATCTAAGGCAGAACGCCATCAAGTAAAGTTAAGGATCGGATTATCAGGTCCTTCAGGTTTTGGAAAAACCTACTCCGCATTATTATTAGCACACGGAATCACAAATGATTGGAATAAGATAGCCTTAATAGACACTGAGAATAAAAGTGCAAGTCTATATTCTCATCTAGGAGATTTCAATGTATTATCATTAGAAGAGCCATTCGCTCCAGAACGTTATTTAGAAGCTATTAAGCTCTGTGAAAATTCGGATATAGAACTAATCATTATTGATTCTATAAGTCATGAATGGCAAGGAAAAGGCGGTTGTTTAGAGATTCACGAACAGTTAGGAGGACGTTTTCAGGATTGGGCTCGGGTGACACCAAGGCACAACGCTTTTATTGATGCAATTATCCTTTCAAAATGCCATTTAATTACTACTTCAAGAAGTAAAGTAGATTATAGCCTTGACAAGGACAGCAATGGAAAAACAAAAGTCATGAAACTCGGAACCAAATCCATTACAAGAGAAGGGTTTGAATATGAATTAACGGTAAATTTTGAATTTCTTAATGACAAACATTTAGTACAAGCATCAAAAGATAGGACAGAATTGTTTTCTGGTAAACCTGAATTCATTATCAACACAGCAACAGGAAAAAAACTAATCGAATGGTGTAATCAGGGAATTTCTATTGAGAGAATAAGAGAAGAAATTAATTCTTGCGAAACATCTGAAGGACTAAAACAGATCTACAGTAAATATCCAAACCTAAGTACAGAACTTTATCCTGTTATAATGGCAAGAAAAGAAACGTTGGACAATGTCTCAGCACAAGTAATCTACGAAGAACAAATTATTCAAAACCTAAACCCACAAAACAATGAATTTAGTATTAAATAATCCTAAGGCTCAAATCATAGAAGAGGCGCAAGTAATTCAATCTGAGAGAAAGAACTTCATTGAAGCGAATACACTTCAGGTCGATTTAGAGCATCTCAAGAACGAATGTATAGTGCCTGTGTTTTCTAAAGATAACGAGAGTACTATTTCTCATTACGAATTCATTAAATATACGGAGGATGTAATCACCAATGTATTATCACAACATATACAACTAGAAGAAGAAATCAGGGTATCTCACATGGTTAAAGGACGAGTGCCTTCTGCTATAGGAAAGCTAGCTAAAGATCTTTCAGAACTGGAGAAAACGCTTTACTATGAGCGAATGGCTTTTGTCATTGAAATTCCACAGATTAGTCAGGTCATTAATGGGAACCGTTTGAATTTAGCCATTGGAGGAGTTCGTGCATACAATCAAGAGAATCTATATGGCAAGAAATCTATAGAGAAATTTAAAGTGTTTATAGGATTTCAAAATACAGTATGTTTGAACTTATGCATCTCTACTGATGGTTTGGCAGAAAGTATTAGAATCAGTTCAGTTGGCGAATTAAAATCCAAAATTCTTGAATTGATTAATGGCTACGATAGAAAGAAGCATCTGGACAACTTGCAAGAACTAGAGAGTTACTGGATTAACCAAGACCAGTTTGCCTTTCTGATAGGGAAAATGAAGATGTATCAATATCTTTCTAAAGAAGAGAGAAAAGATTTGTTCCCGCTTTCCATAACTGATTCACAGATTACCTCTATAGTGAAGGATTATTATTCAGATGTATTTTTTTGTAGTACAAAGGGAACTATAAATTTGTGGAAGCTATACAATATTTTCACAGAAGCTAACAAGACAAGTTATATAGATAACAACTTAGAAAGAAATGTCTCAGCGTATGAGTTTATTCAATACCTAGCTAAATATGTAAAAAATGGGGAGAGTAATTTCTTTTACAATAATATAAATATGACTAAAACGGACAATTAATGGATGTGAATGCCTATGGATTTCTACTTAAATACAGTAGCCCTTTTAGTATTCTAGTGGTTACGAATGAGGATAAGCTTATAGAGTTAAAATGTCCTTTTAAAGTAGCGGTGATTACGAATGTCAAGAATATGATGGTATCTCAAATTAAAGATGTTAGTCAGGTAAAGCTGGCTACAAACAACAAACTGGTTTATATCATAGAGGACAAGCCTTATTTCTATTACTATTTCACCATTCTATTATGACGTTAAGGAGTTATGCTGTATTTTGATAACCAACTTTTTAGACGGTTTCTCCTCCATCAAAAAACCCCTGAAAACGAGCTAGCTGTCATTTTAATTAAGGGGAGTCGATTTTTTGGCTCTTCTTTTTTTAATTTAGCAGTGCAAAAGAAAAAATGTGTTAAGCTCGGGAATGATATTTAATCTAGTTTGATTTTAAAAGCTGATTGAAAGTGTAACTCTGTTATTAGACACAGGGTTTGAAAACATAAATTAAGTGATTTTTGCCTTCCATTTTAAGGCATAAAAAAAAGGTTTTTACCAGCATTTTCTAAATATGTTTAGCAAATGTTTAGCAAAAACCTTGTTAAGCCTAGTGAACATGCTTTAAAAGTGACCACGGTGGGATTTGAACCCACACGCCCTTGCGAGCACCAGCCCCTCAAGCTGGCAAGTCTACCGTTTCTCCACGTGGCCTAAAAAAAGAAAAGGTCATTCGCCATGGCGAACAACCTTTTAGTGACCCGACTGGGGCTCGAACCCAGGACCCCATCATTAAAAGTGATGTGCTCTACCAACTGAGCTATCGAGTCAATGCTTTCAAAGAAATTATGTGTTGATCACTAAAATTGTGACCCGACTGGGGCTCGAACCCAGGACCCCATCATTAAAAGTGATGTGCTCTACCAACTGAGCTATCGAGTCATATTCTTTCCTTGAATGCGGGTGCAAATATAAGGACTTATTTTGGAGTTTTCCAAGCAATTTTATTATAAATTTGTCTTTTTTTAACAATAAATCTTAACGCCTTAATTTATAAGGTTTTATTCTATGAGGAAAATTATATTATTAGGCTATATGGGTTGCGGGAAGTCCACTATTGCCAAAACTCTATCAAAAATCATCGGAATGCCGTTTGTCGATTTGGATAAATATATCGAAGAAAAAACAAATTTGTCTATAAATGAGATTTTTGAAAAGCATGGCGAAATTTATTTTCGAAAAGTAGAGCATCAGGCTTTCCTTGAATTATTGAATTCTTCTGAGCCTATTATAATTGGATTGGGTGGCGGAACGCCTTGTTATGCTAATAATCACCAGTTGTTAAAAGGTGAAAATGTATTGTCCGTATATTTGAGAGCATCCATAGAGACTTTGTTCAACAGATTGTCCCTTAATAAAAGCAAAAGACCCCTTATTGCCCATAAAAGTGATGAGGAAATGAAGGAGTTTATTTCGATGCATCTTTTCGAAAGAAGTTTTTACTACAATCAGGCACAATATAAAGTGAATGTTGATGATAAAACAATTGATCAGGTAGTACTTGATATTGTTAGTATCTTAGCTTAAATAAGCATAACTATTCCCGTCTTCGTCAAAAACGACTTGAACATGCTCCAGTAACGATGTGGAGAGAGATATTCCCTTAAAATCAGCTTTTACAGGATACTTCTTGTGATTTCTGTCGACAAGGACAGCAGTTTTGAATTTTTTCAAAGGAACGTCTATGAAATGTCTCACTGCATAGATCAATGTGGTACCGGAGTTTAAAACATCATCCACAAGTATCAAACCTTTGTTAGCATATTGTTCTTTGTCTAATGAGGTGTGAATGGGTAATTCGGGATTTTGTTTGTTAATTTGAACTTCGCAAAGCGAAACTTTAAGCGAAGAAATGGTTTCTAAAGCTTGGGCAATCTTTTTGGCAAAAGTAAAGCCGTTAGTTGCAATTCCTGCAATGACTATTTCTTTCTCGTCTACAAATGTTTCGTAGATTTGGTAAGCAATCCTTTTTATTTTGTGTTCAATTTCTTGATTCGTTAAGATGATATTTTTGTTCATTGTTTTTGTTTAAAAGTTTAAAAGTTTAAATTTTCTGAATAATTTTAGATCCCAAACTTTTTTAATCTTCTTCATCAGTTTTAATTTCGTTTCCAAATTCGTCAATATCTCTTCGATCTTTTTTGGTTGGTCTTCCAGTTCCATTTTTTCGATAATGCTCTTTCGATAATTTTAATAATTCTAAATGAGCATAGGCTTCGGAAGGCGTTTCGTTTTTTCGATAAATGTCGACAAGTTTAGCACCAACTCGATTTTCCGGAATGTCCAGTACGGTGATGATTTGTGTGATTTGGTCTTTCCTGAATGTGATTTTATCAGTAGGAAAAACCTCCTTGGAAGGTTTGGCAACAAGCCCATTTACGGTAACATGGTTCTTTTTGCAAGCTTCCGTAACCATATTTCTGGTTTTGTAATACCGCATGCACCATAAATATTTATCTATTCTCATAAATTTTCTAAAATCGGAGTTAAATAGTTTACAAAAATCAATCAATATTGTATCTTGCGCACTTAAAAATCAGCTATAATGAACAAATTTAAGTATTATTTTATTCTATTAATTACAACTCTCTCTTTATTTTCATGTTCGAAGAATGATACTGCTACAGTTGAACCACTTAGAGATTATGCAATACAAAATACTTCTGATATGACCGTCATAGAAGAATATCTAAATACCAACTATATTACCGTTACAAATAATCCTGGCGCTCCTGATGATCAGGATGTAGTATTTACAAAGATTCCTGCTGGAGGAAGTCAACCATCTGTTATGTCTTATAAAAACAACACTGGTTTTCCTAAACTTTTGAGTAAAGATGTAGTTCTTAATAATATTACTTATAACTTATATTATTTAGTTTTGAGAGAAGGGGTAGGAGAATCACCTTGTAATGTTGACGGTGTGCTAGCATCGTACAAGGGGAATTTTTTAGAGCAAATTTCTACCGCGGGTGTTACAACACTGACTACAACTCAATTTGAAGAAGTTAAGTATCCGCAACAAATGTTGAGTTTATTCAGTACCATAATAGGATGGGGGGAAACTTTTCCACAATTTAAAACGGGAGACAAACCTATTTTAAAGGCAGATGGAACGGTATCTTTTACTAATTTCGGAGCTGGAGTAATGTTCATTCCTTCAGGATTAGCCTATTATGCCTCTGGAAGTGGCACGATACCGGCTTATGTTCCTTTGGTATTCAGTTTTAAATTATACGAAATTCAACGTTTGGATCAAGATGGTGATGGAATTCCATCTTATCTAGAAGATATAAACGGAGATCGATATGTAAGAGCTTTAGCGACTGGCGTTGTAAATCCCGATGATACTGATGGAGATGGTATTGCGAACTTTGTTGATGTTGATGATGATGGCGACAATTATACAACTAAATTAGAAATTAAAAATCCAGCAACAGGAATAGCTTATCCATTTGCAAGTATTCCAACTTGTACTTCAGGAAAGAAAAATTATTTAGACCCTACTTGTCATCCATAAAGTATAAAAATAAGCAGGTAAAAAAAATCCCGTTCAAATAAATGAACGGGATTTTTTTATGATTAAAAAGGAGTTATTTTCTTTTAATAACTCTTTCTACAGCTTCAACAATCGCTTGATTGTTCAATTTGTATTTATCCATTAATTGCTCTGGTGTTCCAGATTCTCCAAAACTGTCATTTACCGCAACAAACTCTTGTGGAGCTGGATGGTGTAATGCCAATACTCTAGAAACGCTTTCGCCAAGACCACCTAGAATGTTGTGCTCTTCAGCAGTAACAATACATTTGGTTTTTGCCAATGATTTCAAAATCGCTGCTTCGTCAAGTGGCTTGATTGTATGAATATTGATAACTTCAGCCGAAATACCTTTAGCTTCTAATGCTTCAGCAGCAATTAGCGCTTCCCAAACTAGATGTCCTGTAGCAACAATAGTTACATCAGTTCCTTCGTTTAAAAGGATTGCTTTTCCAATTACGAAAGGCTCATCAGCTGGCATGAAATTAGGAACTACCGGACGACCAAAACGCAAGTATACTGGCCCATGGTGATCTGCAATTGCTAATGTAGCGGCTTTAGTTTGATTGTAATCACAAGTATTGATTACAGTCATTCCCGGTAACATTTTCATCAAACCTATATCTTCAAGAATTTGGTGTGTTGCGCCATCTTCTCCTAAAGTTAATCCTGCATGTGAAGCACAAATTTTTACATTTTTTTCAGAATAAGCAACTGATTGACGAATTTGGTCATACACTCTTCCTGTAGAAAAGTTAGCGAAAGTTCCTGTAAAAGGAATTTTACCACCAATCGTTAATCCTGCTGCGATTCCAATCATGTTTGCTTCAGCAATACCAATTTGGAAAAAACGCTCTGGATGATTTTTCTTGAAGTCATCAAATTTTAAAGAACCAATTAAATCCGCACAAAGTGCAACCACATTTTCATTCTTTTGACCTAACTCAGTCATTCCCGCTCCAAAACCCGAACGAGTATCTTTACTTCCTGTATTTGTATATTTTTTCATTTTTCAATTTAGATTTTTGGCAGTATTCTACTGAACACTAATTACTGAACACTTCCTAATAGTCTGAATTACCTCCAGTATTATAATTTTGTCCTAAAGCATTGTCAAGTTGCGCATCATTTGGTGCTTTACCGTGCCAAGCGTGAGTATTCATCATAAAATCTACTCCGTTACCCATTTCAGTATGCAACAATACACAAACCGGTTTTCCTTTTCCAGTTCTTGTTTTAGCATCTGTCATACCTGCAATGATTGCTTCAAGGTCGTTTCCTTTTTCAATTTCCAAAACATCCCAATCAAATGCTTCAAATTTAGCGCGAATACTTCCCATTGCTAAAACTTCATCAGTAGTTCCGTCAATTTGTTTTCCGTTTAAATCGATTGTAGCAATAATATTATCTACCTTTTTTGCAGAAGCATACATGATTGCTTCCCAGTTTTGACCTTCTTGCAATTCACCATCGCCGTGAAGCGTGTAAATAATATGGTTGTCACCATTTAATTTTTTAGCTTGAGCGGCACCAATCCCTACTGATAATCCTTGTCCAAGAGATCCTGACGCAATTCTCACTCCCGGTAAACTGTCGTGAGTAGTTGGATGTCCTTGTAATCTTGAATTGATCAAACGGAAAGTCGCTAATTCAGAAATTGGGAAATACCCAGTTCTAGCCAAAACGCTATAAAATACAGGAGAAATATGTCCGTTAGAAAGGAAGAAAAGATCTTCTCCAATACCGTCCATATCAAAACCTTCTTTACGTTCCATTAGATTTTGGTACAAGGCGACAAGAAATTCAGTACAGCCAAGAGATCCTCCAGGATGTCCTGAGTTGACTGCGTGTACCATTCGAAGAATGTCTCTTCTGACTTGGATAGTTAAATCGTTTAATTGTTGTGTGTTAGGCTTCATTTTGTGTGTAAAAGTTAAACTGCTGCAAATGTAATTTTTATTTAGGGTTAAGGCAATAGTTTTTTTGAATATTTAACGTCGATATAAATCATGAAAGTTAGTTAAAATCAGCAATGAAATAAGCTACAATTGGCCATAAAAAAGCCTACATGAAGCAGGCTTTTTTTATTGAAAACAAGTCGTAATCAATTATAAATTAATTCAAATTAGTGTTTCATACTTAATGATGCTGCTTGTTTATTAATTGCTGATAACGCAATTCCAGTTAACGCGGCATCTGTTTTTTTCTGTTCATTGAGCGTCATAGCCAGCATTTCGGCGGCTTTACTTTCACCCAGTGTTTGAGCAAAGGCATGTAAAGTTCCATAAGTAGCAATTTCATAATGTTTAACCTTTTGTCCCGCCGCAATGATTCCTGCGTCGCGTACATTTCCTAGTTTGGTTGCTTCCATTGTGACATTGCTCTCTTTTATTAATCCTTCCATTGTTTCACATTTTTTCGCAGTCGGTTTTATTCCGGTTACTTCAAATATTTTTTCTAAACGGGAAACGTGATGTTCTGTTTCAGTTAAATGATTTTTTAATGCAGTCACTAATTCTGGAGAGGAAGCATTACTAACCATTTTTGGTAAACTTTTACTCAACACTTTTTCAGCAGAGTAAATGTCTTTTAAACCAACTTCAAATAATTCTCTCAAGCCTTGAGCTGCATTTGCTTTTGCTTTTACAACTTCTTTTTCGCTTTCTTGTTTATTCATTTTCGATTCCATAACAGTTGTTTTTAAATTAATAACGTTAAACTGAGTTGTAGTCAAGGAGACTATTCACTTGTCGTTTAAGTTTTATAAAATTAAACAAAAGAACATTTAAATAACTGTTAATTAACGATTTGTAAATAGGAATAGTTTTGTTATACTAAAAATATATAATTAGTGACTTTAAAAAATACGCTTATTAATTACCGTTTTGGAATCTAGATTTTAATTTTCACGAAAGGTCTTTTACGAATTTATTTTGTTTTGCAGGCTGCTCCATCCACCTCCATTATACACCTGTGAATAACCATTTGATTTCAGAATACTTTTAGCAGAAGCACTACGCATTCCCGAAGCACAACAGGTAATAATTGTTTTGTTTTTATCTTTTAGTTTAGCCAAGTTGCTACTTAACGTATCTAACGAAATGTTAATGGAACCATTAATGTGTCCTCCCGAGAATTCCCCTTTGCTGCGTACATCCAGAATAATGGCGCCTTGTTTTACTAAAGTGGCATAGTCAACTTTTGGTCCAAAACCCAATATTTTTTTGATTTTATTTATCATTTTATTTAAGTGGTTTGTGATTGAAAGTAATTTACATCTAGCCATGAACCGCCATTATAGCAGTCAATTCCCTTTTGTGAAAGAAAATGTTGCGCTTGTCCACTTCGGTTTCCTGATGCGCAACAAAGTATTAATGGTGCTTTTAAATTCTTTAATTCTTCCATTCTTTCCTGTATTTCTCCCATTGGAATATTTATGGAATCTGCGACATGACCGCCCATGAATTCTTCATGTGTTCGTACATCTACGATGGTGCATGCTTTTTCTTTAATCAAATTTTCTATTTTCATTTTTTTCGATTTTAAAATTAATTTTTTATTGCTTGCGCAAAAACCAAATTGTTTTTGATGTAATCATCGTTGCAAAGTCAAGTGATTCTATTTTTATTTAAACAAAAGTAATAGAACAAGAAGCGCTGTACAGTAACTTTTGTTACACAAGATAAAATTTAATCCATTTCATTTTTTTACCAATGAAAAATGGAACGCAAATTTGTATTAAGATTTTGTTCTGCTACGCAAAATAGGATTGAGTCTTGAATTTACAGTAAAGCTGAAATCATCACTAGTATTAAGGCAGTTTAAAAGCAGGAAACTTTATTCTTGGTAATTTTGGATTATAGTACACTAGAAAGTTTGTAGTTCACTTTTTCGTTTATGCAATTGTATTTCTAGATCTCTAATACTTTCTGCGATTGCCACTTCAAAAGATTCATTATCAGCGGAGGCAAATAGCAGAACACCGGGACAACTTAAAATAATTTCGCATATTTTTCCTTTACCATAAGTGCCTTTATCTTCTTTGAATATAACATTTGCCCGAATTACCCAATCAAAATGTTTGGTAATAAGTTCCAGTTTTTCGGTCACTAATTTTTGTGCTGTATTGTTTTTATTTGTTCGAACAAATTGAGTAATTATTTCCATGATTCCTGTTTTTTTATAATTTTTGCGATTGTTTTTTGGTTGCTAATAATTAAAAAATAAGATCAATCCAGACATTGAAAAAAATCTTTTGGAATGAAAATTTCTATTATGTGTAGGTTGTTACAAAATGAACTTTTATACTTTTGGGCAGTACCCAAATTTACGAATTAAATTCAAAAAAGAATAATTTTGAATGTTAAACAAACTAAAAAAGCGTAGGCTAAATTGAGTTATAACTAAAAATAGTAATCAATTTACGACACGAAAACAGATAAAATTAATGCTCCATTCTTTAGTAATTTACAGGTAATTTTTTTTTTAAATGAATACTACTAACACAATAGTTTTAAAAATTAGTTGCTGGCTTTTATACATTAAATTAATATATTTGTAAAAAAAAATGCGTTTTTCACTTGGTATCCTACTACTTTTAAATGGTGTCTTTTTAGTAAGTTGCAGTTCTAAAAAGATCGCAGACACTTCTTATTTATCCTCTTCAAAAGCGAAAGAGACAAATATTCCACAATTAAATATTTTTGTACCTAAAAATACAAAAGGAACAGCAAGTCCCGTTTTAATTTTCGTTCATGGCGGAAACTGGAATAGTGGACGAAAAGGAACCTATGATTTGCTGGGTAGAAATTTTGCAAACAAAGGAGTGATTACCGTTATTCCGGATTATACTTTGAGTCCGGCGGCTGATTATGATACAATGACCAAGCAAATTGCAGCGGTGATAAAATGGACCAAAGACAATATTAGCAAATACAATGGCAATCCAAATCAAATCTTTATCACTGGACATTCTGCGGGTGGACATCTTGGCGCTTTGGCTGTTATGAATCCAAAATACGGAATTGATCCGAAAAGTATTTCAGGAATAATCTTGAATGATGCTGCAGGTCTCGATATGAAGAATTATTTAGAACAAAATCCTCCAACTGCCGAAAATGATTACGTAGCGACTTGGACAAAAAGTCCTGCCAATTGGAGGGAAGCTTCCCCCATTTATTTCTTAGACAAAAACACACCTCCTTTTTTGATTTATGTTGGGGATAAAACCTATAACTCTATAAAAACGGCTAACAAACGTTTTCTCGATGCTTTGCAGCCTTACCAAGCGGGCGTAGTTCCCATTCGTCTGAATAAAAAACACATTCCGATGGTGGTTCAGTATTTTTGGCCCTGGAGCGACCGTTTTGATGAAGTTGTGGACTTTATGAAATTGCATACAAAGTAAAACCATTTGGATAAGAATGGTTTTAAGGGAACGGAAATTTATTTTTGGCTGTAAGCGCAAAAAATAATTTAGTGATCAAGTTTTTCTAAATTAACTGACGCTTTCACTCCCATTAAATCAGCCTCTTTTTCCAATTCATTTTCGGTAGTGATCATCACATGATCTTTTACTTGCATAGTTGCTTTTACCCGACCTTTTTGCTGTTGTACAATATGCCATGTTTCATGCGGCAAGTGCTTTTCTTGTCCCGGAGCTAGATGAATATCTGTTCCTTTGGCATAAGCCAGTGAATTCAACTGCGCTGGTTTGTCAGAACTGTAATGTACTTTAACCTGATCCATTGACATCCCTGAGAGACTTTCTATGCCTGATTTTAGATTATCAGGTAATCCAGTTTTGTTTCCTTTTTTTTGTATCCTTTCTTTCATATTTATATTTTGGATTCCTTTTTTAATTGAATATTAGAATCAGCCCGAAATTAACCGATAAATCAGTAGGATTAGAATGGGAACGAAAAAGGTGGTGTAGATCAACTTATTATGTTTCGCTAACCAGTTTGGTAAAAAAATATCGAAATTGTCTTTTGTTGAATCCGAATATTTGCGGGCAATTACGGTTATCGGACACATTCTTTTAAAAAGCAACAAAACGAGTCCTTCCATCAGGATCAGTCCGATGCAAATCCAAACCCATTTATCAATTTTATTTATAAGAACGGCGTAGAATAAATAAAATAAAACAACATTGAAGAAGACCCAAATAACGGTATGGATTATTTTAATGATGGTGAGTTTATCCATGGCCAGATTTCTATTAAAGCAATTGTCGTTTTATTCTTTATTTTTTAATTTTTAGATAATTCTATTTTATTTAAAGTAAAAGTCATAGTCGAAATATCGCCTGTAACTTCATTAATTCTGGAGTTGGTGAAATACAAATCGTTGTTAAAAATACTAAATGTATCCGCCCATTTAATTTTATCGCCTTCCACCAAAATATGGATGCTGCCATCTTGTTTTCGGTACATGATTTTGTTGTTTTCTAAATCAGCAAAATATAAAGTGCCATTTTCGTCGAGTATCATTCCATCTGGTGCCGATGTTTTTGCCACTAATTTAACTGATTTTTCAACTTCTTTATTATTTGCATTGGCCAATACTTTTGTACTTACGGAATATAAACTGTAGCCGGTTAATGCATGAAAATAGAGTAAGTCATTTTTAGTATCCAATGCAATTCCGTCAGAATTGACAGTATTCTCCCATTTTTTGTTGTTGAAAGTCAAATAGGATTGCTCCGCTTTTGTGGAGAAATGGTTGTTTAAAACTCTGGTAGATTTTCCAGAAGTTATATCCAGTACAATCAAACCGGCTCTGCCAGAATCAGTACAATAGATTTTATTGTTTTTTTTATCCACACGTAAATCGTTGATATATGAATTCGGATAATAACTATCTTTTTGTAGCAGATAGGTTTTCTCCAATTTATTATCACTTAAATTGAAGACAAAAAGTCTTGGAGCATCTAAAACGGTACCAAATAATGGATTACGGGTGTCTAATACATACAATTTGTTTTCAAAAGCAATAACTGATTGGACTCCAATAAATTTTTGGTTTTCAACGGCGCTACCAATTTCCCAAGAATTCCATTCTTTGTTGGGATACGGTAATTTTTGATTGTCTTTGGTAATTTCAACCACGGAATTTTTAACACCTTTTCTCCATCGGGGGAAGTTTACAAAAATCCTACCTGTTGAGCTGACAGTGACACCAGTAATTTGCTGCCCCTTAAATTCAGCCACTTGTTGAACTTGTTTAGTAACAGTGTCAGTTTGTTTTGAAGTTTCGGCGTCTATTTTTTTGGTAGTTGTTTGTTTACACGAAATTACCACTATAAAAACGGAGAGTAAATAAAGAATATTTTTCATTTAAGTTGAAGTTTATAAGTCCAATACAACCTATTGGGATTGTGGGTTAAATTTGCATAATGTGTTCGGCAGCAAGTTCGTTGAGACTTAATTAGCCTACTATTTTTCTGTAAGTTACAAATATAAATAGTAGAAAGTGGTTTCCGTTTGCAAAATACAGCAATGTTTTTAAAGCCAGCTGGGCCACAAGTGCATCATTTATAATAGTGGATTTTTACAAAATTATAAATAAAATAAGCACAAGTTAACCACGCGCAACATATAAATAGTAGTACCATCCAATTCAATTTCCATTTTTCTTGTGGCTGATTTTGGACCTTATCTTCCGCATCTGCCCAAACCGCTTTTGGGACTAGTTTTATGGCAAAAGCGATTAGTATTGGGACAATTATAATATCGTCAACCAAACCTAGAACAGGAATGAAGTCAGGTATGAGATCTATAGGGCTAAATAAGTACCCTAAGGTAATCCAAATAAGTATTTTTGCTTTAATTGGCGTGCGTTGGTCCTGATATACAATTTGTAATATGCGAGCTTGTTGTTTTAATTTGGAAGCCCAAACTTTAATTTTTTTAAGCATAATTTTCTGCGTTTAAATTTGCACAATAGGAGCACATTGCAGGCGACTTCCCGGATTCGCAAGAAGCGACCTTTTTTTATTTAAGAAGTTCCTGCACTGCTTTTTTTTAGGAATCAATTTAACATACGCCAACATTTTACCAAATTAGGTCCATGAAAATGGCATCATTGATTTTTTCTAAACGTTGTTGAATGGCGTAAAGCAAGGTAAACCATAATCATTAAAAAAGAAGCAATCCAAAAAATAGTTTTTTCATTAGTTTTTGATAAGGGTGTCTGTAATAAACTAATTACGGCATAAATAATTAAAATAGCCCTGACAAAACATGGAATTTAAGATTCCGAAAGCTAACATGAAATATAAACGACATGCAAATCTCATCATAATTCGTTTTCTCCTTTTTTCTTGATTTGATAATTCAATGGCAAAAGTATCACCAAACATCAGGGTAAATATTGCATCCGACTTTGGTCCAAACATAAAAAAAACGGGGGGTTCCTAATGATCTTATGTTTCTCCATAATACATGCAGGTAAATTACGTGGAAAATACTACACATCAAAGTGTTACCTATAATGGGATGTCATATTAGAAACTATAGCAAAACCTCTACTAGCGTCGAGTATTTCAATTCGGGAATTTAAAGTCTTGGTATTCAGTTGTTAAAGCTAGATTTCTTTAAATTGGCAAGTTGAATAAAGACTATTAGAAAAAAAATAAAAAATACCCAGTCATTTATACCGTATATTGAATAAAATATTCCTGCCAATACATCTTTTTTATAAACATCATAAACGTTATTATTCAGGATCCAATTTATCCAGATATATCCATAAATGAACTTTTCAATTGCAAAAACTCCCACGAGCCATTTTACATTATGGTAATTCTTTGCCACCGACATATATGCTAATCCCCAAATAAAAATCATCAGTAACCCAAAATTGGACATTACTGTTGGATCAAATTCAGGAATTATCGTGTTTGTAAATAATTTCGAAAAAATTAGTACCGTTGCGTTCATTAATCCAGCAATAATGAATCCTTTTGTAATTATCGAATTTTTAATTATCATAGCTCAACTAATTTATTATTTAGATTTATGTTTTTTTAAGTAGTCTAAGTACTGATCTAAATTAAGCTTTTTAATTCAAAAAGATTTTCGTTGATACTAAATTGATACTAAAAAGATATACAAATTTAAACCACAATAAAATAAGGCAGGCGAAGAAGCCCACAAACCATCTTTGATTTTTAGCCGAACTATTACTCCTAAAAACATCAATAAAGCCAAGCCTCCCGAGGATATCAGTAACATAATGTTAGACATTAATCCTACCAATAAACCTAAACCTCCCAAAATTTCTAAAACAGCAGTAAGTGTTCCAAATCTACGCAGTCCAAATCGTATAAATTCTTCTTTCATTTTTGAAGTTGTAAAATAAGCTACACCGTAAGCTAAAAAAGAGAGACTTGAAAAAAGAATTAAAACTTGTAATAAACGCATTAGGCAATTAAATTAAGAGTTACGCCAGCAATAAAAAGACATAGTAGCAAAAGAAACAACGAGGGTATACGTTTTTGCCAAGGGTTATTCACTTTGAAATGAAAATACTGTGCGCTTATCATAAGGAAAGCCATCAAAAGTGCGGGAATTAGAACCAGTGAAGGATACCAGATACCAGCCACAAGTAATGTTGCCAAAGCTATTTTAGTGGCCCCTACAATCGTGCGTGTTAGATCACTTAAGCCATATTGTTTAAATTCTTTCACGATATTATCGAAACGAAATACCCATACAATAATAATAGAAATAGCAACAATCAGTTGCGCAATAATTGATAAATTTACCATCTTAGTTTTTTTAAATTTCCGTACTCATTTGGCTTTTTAGATGCTGCCCCGTTATTTTTAAGTGATTTCTGGTCTTCACTTTATAATTCGCGTCTGTGATTACTTTTTACAATGGCCCTATAATTTTATGTTCACTTATTCGAGTCATAACAGCGTTTCGGTTAAAAAGTCTGGCCAACCTTGCTTCTGGGTGTCATACAATTACTCGTGGACACTTCGCAAACTCGTACTTTTCATTAGAAAAAACGAAGTTAGGAAAAGAAACATTCTGAAAATTAAAACGTAACCACGAGATGTAAAATGTATTTCAATCATACGATACTGTTTTATTTTTCGACTTCGTTACTTATTCAGAAAAGAAGAATACATCCATACCAATTTTTCTTGCAATCTTATGTAGTCACTCATTAAGGCGTTCGTTCCTTCGTCTTGTGCGTCGTCAGAAATTGTAAGTAGCTCTCGTTGCAGTATTATTATGGTTTGAAATGAAGTTAAAATATCTTCGACCGCTTTTATACCATCACTCACTAGAACACTTTCTTTAATTTTAGATGTACTACGGTAGTCCGTGTAGTTATGCTTTGGCGTATGTCCCAATGTTAAAATTCTTTCTGCAACTTCGTCTATTTTCAACAGCAAGTCATTATATAGTTCTTCAAACTTTACATGAAGTTCAAAAAATTTTTCGCCTTTAATATTCCAATGATAACCTCTCGTGTTTTGGTAAAATATGGAATAGTTGGCCAAAAGATCATTTAGTTTTTCGGCCAAATGTTTTGCTTTGTCAGTGTCAAGTCCAATTCGATTTGTAGTATTCATTTTATATATTTTGGTGAATGATTTGAATTATTTGTATAAAAGTAGCACTTATTTTTTCAATAAATGTAACAAAGGCTACACAAGTGTAATATTCTACATTTATTATTTTTCACTGTTTGTAGTATGCCATTTTACGCTGGTAAATAAGTTTCCCCTGCTTCATCAAATTGGAGATTTTACTACAGAATATTATTGCCGAAACCAGAATGTAAATAAAAACGGGAATTTCACTGAATTCCAGCTAGCTCAAAATGGCTGTTAGCCTAGGTATTTTTACGATATCCAAGTATCTTCCATTTTTTCGATTATCCACTTTCCGTTAATTTCCATTATATATATTCGGTAACCTCTTCCGCATCTTCCATAATAACTAAAACTACCTTCTAAAACTCCATTTTTTTTATTCTTGTCGAATTTTATTCTTGAAATTTCAAGTAAACCAGAAAATACAAAATTATATTTTTGTTCATATAATAAAACTCTATGATGTTTTAATAGAATTTCTGCTTTTGGAAATTCAGATATATCTTTTATTTTAAATTTTCTATTTAATTTAATTTTTGAAAAGTCAAATTTAAAATTACTGTAATTTGAATTTAATAATTTTGATTCACCAGCTAATCTTCCTTGTCCATAATTTAATAAATATTGGTCGAAACCAATAATTATTTTAGATGTATCATTATCAACTCTTTTTTGTTCTGCTTTCCACTTCTGATATTTAATTCTTTCTTTACTTGTAACTTTTGAAGTGTCAACTTTTATAATTTCTCCTTTATTCCAAGTTTCTATTCCAAATGTCGGTGGTGGGTTCATTTTCCTACTATCAAGACAAATGGAGTCAACTATTTTCGGAAAAATTTCAGTCATACATTTTTTTCAAATTCTACTTCATCAATTTTCTTTTCACAGTTCATAAAAAGAATTAAAAATGTTAGTAACAATATTGTTTTTAGCAGTTTTTTCATAATTTGTAGGCTAAAGTCAGTTCCTCTAAAAACCTTTTAAGTTTCTCAAACTGTGTTGTGAATTGGTAAATATAGTTGATTTGTCGTACAAAAGAAAGTCTCTGTAAAAAGAGGCTGATAATAATTCGTGAATAATTTCAAGTGGCAAAATGCCCTTAATAGTGCTTCAATACAGTTTAAAAACACTATCAATAAGTTTTAACTCATTTGGATCAATCAAGTTGAAGATTCTCTTGAGATCGTTGGCAGTAAAAATGAGTCCAACATCGGCAGAGGGTAATTGAACCGGATTATAGATGCTTCGGTTTCGTTTTTAAAGAAAGTAGGTACTCGTTGAAAACGAGCACAAGAGTGAATATTTCTTGCGAAACGTGAATGTGAATTTAGCACAAAATCTCCAATCTTGGGAAACGGCTGTTGTGCGATCGTGCTTATTCTATATCAATAATAATCGCAATATTTTCTTTTATTTTTTCTATCAAATCAGTTGGTAATTTTCCAACCTTTTTAATCAATCTTTTGTTGTCGATTGCTCGAATTTGGTCAATCATTATGTCGCAATTATCGTGTAAATTTGCTATTCCTTTCTTAAGATGAACTCTTAAAATTTCAGAATCATCTTGAACATTTGTAGTTATTGGACAAACGATTGTTGATGGGTGTGATATTTTATTTAGTAAGTTTGTTTGAACTATAAGGACTTGTCTAGATTTACCTGCTTCAGTTCCTATTTGTGGATTCAAGTCAGCAATCCAAATTTCATATTGATTAATCTGCATAGTCAATTCTTTCAAATTCTTTTAAAATGTTCATTGACTCTTTTTTGACTAACTCGGATTCGGCTTTAAGTTGTTTTTCTAAAATTTGTCTTTTCTGTACTTTATTATAATATTCAATTGCTTCGTTGATATATCTATTTCTAGAAATACTGATTCTAGAAAGAATTTTTTCAGTTTCTCCGAATATTGAATCATCTATTTTAAGCGATACTGTTTTCATGTGTTGTAATTTGATATTACAAAGGTATATCTTTTTTAGATATCAAATTGTTTAACGCGATTTTTTTCGCATTACCGCTAACGTCAGTTCGTCTAAAAACCTTCAAAGTTTCTCAAACTGCATTGGGAATTTGTAAATATAGTTGATATGTCGTACAAAAGAAAGTCTCTTTAAAAAGAGGCTGACAATGATTCGTGAATAATTTTAAGTGGCAAAATGCCCTTAATAGTGCTTCAATACAGTTTAAAAACACTATCAATAAGTTTTAACTCATTTGGATCAATCAAGTTGAAGATTCTCTTGGAATTGTAGTAAGTAAAAATGAGTCCCACATCGTCAAAGGGTAATTGAACCGCATTGAACCTGATTTGATTTTCTTTTTAAAGAAATTAGGTACTCCTTGAAAACGAGGACCAGAGTGAATTATATCTGGCACGATTGGAAAAAACCCGAAAGGAAAAGGAAAAACCTGATCGTATTGGGCGTTGACCAAGAGTATGACTTTGCTTGGATTCGAACCAGGAACGGAGGTTGGGCGATAGCGTAGAGTCTCATTATAGAAACAAATATTACGCTTAAACGCTTGGAAAAACGAGGGTAACAATCATTGACCGATGTTTACATCTAACTCAATCCATCTCTCTGCGAACCGTGTCGTCCCAAAACACGAGATGGTGTGCGAGGCGCACTCCGTTCCATTAGGTGGGGAGCCGTCTACGCGATTGTACGGTTATTCTTCTCTGTCCACAAAGCGATTTACATTAGTTTGTGTGCCTGTACAAGATCGCACTATTTAGTTTTTAATAAGCTAACTATTTTACTGTATAATATTCTTTCATCAAGAGGTTTTGAAATATAATCATTCATTCCAGCAAGTTTACATTTTTCTAGATCAACTGTTGTCACATCTGCTGTTAGAGCAATAATTGGAATATTTGAATTCAGTGTATTTCGAATATATTCTGTGGTTGCAAATCCATCCATCACTGGCATTTGTAAATCCATTAAAATAATATCGTAAATCTCTGTTTGCATTTTTTCAATTGCAATTTTTCCGTTGTCGGCAATATCATGCTTAAATTGGAAATCGTCTAAAATTATTCGCATCAACATTTGATTGAGTTTAACGTCTTCAACCACTAATACTTTTATGTCCTTAATTTCACTGTATAAAATATCCTCTGTATCTGTTAGTTTAATTGCTGTAAGGGCTTTTTTAAAAGTTAAAGAAAAACTAAAAGATGAACCTTCATTAACTTTACTTTTTACTGAAATTGTTCCGCCTTGTTTTTCTACTAACTGTTTACAGATCGCAAGACCTAATCCTGTTCCTCCGTATATTCTTGAAGTGGAACTTGTTGCTTGCTGAAAATTTTCAAAAATGGATTCTATTTTATCTTCTGGTATCCCAATTCCTGTGTCGGTTATTGCAAAATCAATGGTCACATTCTCTTCGTCTTCCTTCAACAAACGAACCATTATGTTAATTTTCCCTTTGGTTGTAAACTTTAAAGCATTACTCAAAAGATTTAAAATAATTTGCTGCAAACGCACTGCATCGCCCAACAATAACTCTGGAATATTTTTATCGTATTCTTCAATCAACGCTAAATTCTTTTCCTGGCTTTTCAATTCAAACAATAGAATTATGTTTGATATTAATAAGTCCATTTTGAATGGTGTCTCTTCAAATGTCATTTTTCCTGTATCTACTTTTGCTAAATCAAGTATATCATTAATTAGGACAATGAGTGCATCACCACTAGTTTTTATGGCTTTTACATATTCTTTTTGTTTTACCGATAAATCTGATTTTAGTAACACTTTTGTAAATCCAACAATGGCAGTCATTGGTGTGCGGATTTCGTGGCTCATGTTTGCTAAAAATTGTTGCTTGGAGTACAAGGCAGTTTCTGCTTTTGCATTTGCTTCTGTCAATTCTTCGCTAAATCTTTTCTGTTCATCAATATCGGTATTTGTTCCTATCCATCGCTCAATATTTCCTTTGGCATCTTTTACAGGATAGGCACGGGTTAAAAACCAATAATATTTGCCATCATGCCTGCGAAGCGGGAAGGTCAATTCCCAGGCTTCGCCTTTCTTCCATGCTTCTTTAATAAACTCCACAACTTTATTTACGTAGTCGGGATGATGGACTTTTTCCCATCCCCAACCTTGCATTTCTTCCAGCGTGGTTCCAGTGTAATCATGCCATCGCTGGTTATACCAGTAAATCCATCCGTCACCACTCGCGATCCATGCAAGATTTTGAATGCTGTTTGCAAAAGTGCGGAATTGGTTTTCGCTTTCTGCAATTTTTTCTTCTGCTTCTTTCTGTTCAGTAATGTCTAAGCTTATTCCGGTAAGCGTTATAGATTCTCCGGCTTCGTTATAATGGTACCGGCCAACGGCTTTCATCCAGCGAATGACTTTGTCATTTGCTCTTTCAATCCGGTATTCTACTTCATAAATAGAGTGATTTGTTCTTGCTTCTTCTACTTTTCTAAAAGTATTTTCTTTATCCTCATTAACAATAATTTTATACCAGTCTACATATTCAAGGTCTTCTTGCTTTTCATCATATCCCCACATTTTTTTATGCAGGGCACTCCATTCTAATTTTTGTGTTTTTATGTCTAACGACCAGGTGCCAACATTTGCCGAATCGGTGGAAAGCTTTAAGTGCGTGGCCATTTTTTCTAATGCTTCTTCCGATTTCTTTTTTTCGGTAATGTCTCTTGAAACGGAAATGAGCTGCTGCACGGGTTCACCAGGTTTACCAATAGGCGATAACACCACATCCCACCATTTGGGTGTACCTTTAACAGTAGGGCAAAATGCTGTGAAGTTTGCGGTTTCTCCTGTCAATGCTTTGTCAACCGAAGCTTTTACTAATGCTTCATTTTCACTGCCCCAAAGCGTAAACCAATTTGTGTTTTTAACCGTGGAAAAGTCATCTATCTCCATCTGGCAAAGCCCATTGAAGTTCATAAATTGAATACGACCTTCCATATCTAATACTTTTAAACAATCAGGGCTACTTTCTAAAATGGTGCGGTTAAACTCTTCGTTTGCTTCAATTTGTTTTTTTGCAAGCACTTGTTCGGTTACTTCAAAGGCGAATACGGTAATGCCTGTAATGGTTTCATCAAAATCCTTGTAAGGCTGATATATAAAATTGAAATAAGCATCAACGGGTATTCCGTTGCGCACCAGTATGGTTTTGGTTTCGGATGCTTCAAAAGGAACTCCGGTAGCGTAAACACCGGCAAGCAACTGAGGAAACACCTGGTCTTTTAATTCGGGTACTCCTTCTAACAGCGGTTTATTAAGTATAGTAGTTCCTTTTCCCAGCACATTAAACATTGAATCATTTGCAAATTCTAATACCATTTCAGATCCTTTAAAAATAGCAATTGCCATAAGGGATTGCGAAAGAATATTGCTGAGAAGCTTTTCGCTTTCTTCAATTTGTTTGCGGGCGTTCACAGAATCTGTTACCTCTGTTGTTACTACTGTGATGCCGTAAATTTTATTGTTTAAATCTCGCAATGCTTGATAAATCGAATTAAAGTAACCATTTTCTATTTTTCCATTACGGTTAACTTGAAGTAGTATTTCATTAGAGATAAATTGGTTACCAGTACTATACACTTGGTCGAATATTTGTTTTAAGCCAACTTCCAATTCAGGTGAAATTTCTAAAAGAGTTTTATGAAGTACCTCCTCCTGTGTTTTTCCCCAAATTTCGAGTGCAGTTTTATTAACTGTTTGTAAAATAAAAGTTGGACCAAGAAATGTGGTTATAGCTACTGGAGCTTGCGAAATAAGGCCTTGGAATGTCAATTCAATAGCATCCATAGACAATGGCTCTGTGTGATGTGCTTTGCCCTGATTTTTTTTGTCCATTTTATTTTTTTAATAGTTTATTCTTTTTCTAAGCAGTTCTATAAACTAAACCTTCGGTAGTGTTTTTCCTGAAAATGTTACTCCTGTGTAAATATATATATAAAACCAATTAAGATGACAAAAAAAAGAAGATGAAGTAGTTGTACCAACTGCTATCATCAGGCGAGCCGTTTCAGAAGTTCCTGATTTTGATGATTTATTTCATGGTTTTAAACGAACTACTTCCGTTTTAGGCAGAAGTGAAAATACCTGTAGAAACTACGGTCAGCATTTTGCGGCTATGGCATTGCATTTCGGAAAAATCCCAACGGAGTTAGAAATTGAGCAAGTGCAAGAATACTGGTTTATGCTTCAAAAACGCTCAAAAACGCCTTCGCAAACGTACTTTAAACATTGTGTTTATGGTCTTTGATTCTTGCTTAAATCAGAGGGCTTGCCTTATGAATACCTACATTTACCCCCGATAAAGCACGATCAAAAAATCCCTACGATTCTCAGTAAAGAAGAAGTTTGGCGGTTGCTTACTAGTTGCCAACTCCTGAAACATAGAATGCTTATTGGACTTTTGTATGGCTGTGGATTACGTTGCATGGAAGCCCGAAGTGTGCGTTTGCAAGACTTGGATTTTGATCGCGAGCAACTCAAAGTGGTGCAAGGCAAAGGTAAAAAAGACCGCTATGTTCCGCTATCCAAACATTTAATTAGAGGACTCTAAACTTATATTGAAGCCGAGAAACCCAAAGTGTATCTATTTAACGGACAACCTCAAGGTAGAGCAGGCGGTGATTTCGATAGTCGCTATTCCCAGCGTGGCTTCATTGTTGGCTTTTCAAGCCCAACGAAGCTTTAGCTGTTGGTGGATGTACTTCTTTTAGGTATTTAGATCCTTCTTCTTATCAGCTTTCTTTTTTGTTTGTTTTTTCTTTTGAAAAAAATCACTCAAAGCTTTTTCTTCAGCTAAAGTTAAAGAATCTAGTCCTCCAATTGTATCAATTTCTATATCAGATTTTTTCGCTTTCATAACTATTTATTTTGAAAATATTTATTGATTAATTTCAAAGCTGATTTTGTTTCAATTATCATAACTCTGCCGCCAAAATGAAAAGCTCCAAGTGTTTTTTCATAATGTTCAACTAATTGTGATTTTGAAAGGAAAGAAACATTTCCATCGTGTCCACGTTGAAAAGATAATTTACAAGCATAAGCTACTAAATTGCCAGCTACGCCAGCATAAACTTTTGTTTGTCCTTTGTTGAATGGTGCATTTTCAACAAGATGCATATAAACGTGGTCAGATTTAACTTCTAGACTGACCAATCCTTGAATGATTTTCGAATTACCCGAAATAGTTAGTTTATAAATATCTCTTACAGGATTTTTAAATTCTTCATTCCAATTAAAAAGCCAGCCATTTTTCTTTGTTACAGATTTTAAATCAGAGTTTTGAAGAATAGAAATTTCAGTCTGAAAACTGTCTCCAGTAATCACGTTTTCTATTGAGTTTGTTAACTTATCAATTACAAAATCTAGTCCTGTTTCAGCTTCTTTATCCATTCAGCTAATTTAATCAAAATATTCTAATTCTGAAAATATTACGTTTTTCCGATTTCTGTGGGCGTATATCCACCAACTTCTCGTGGCTTGCACTAGTGTTGAACTTCGTAGCCGCATATTTGCCATTAGGATAGTTTTTCTTGCGGAAAATAAACGTGAATTTACCACTTTTCTTGCCATTTCTTGTAACCGCTGTTATATGCCGTTTCTATCTTTTGTTATTTCATTAAGTGTCATTTTAGAGCATACAATAAACCAATCTCTACAATAACGCAAATGAAAAAAGAATGACTGCAAATTTGTTTGCGATTTTATATCATTTTCAATATTGTCTTTTGTGCTTGCTAACATTATGTCTGGGTTATCGTTTAGGAAATCGTCTAATTGGGATAGAATTAAATCTTCACCTTTTCCAAATTCTATGTCGTCAATTAAGTTAAAAGAAGTGATATCTTGAAGAGCCTGAAAAACGATTCCGAAAAACTTCAATTCTGACAAAATATATGTATCTACATCCCATTGTTTGATAACAATTGTTGTAGTTTTTAAATCATTTTCAACAAGAATTTTTTCAACGATTCCGTCATAATCTTCACCGCCATTTAATGTTATTTTGATTGTATTCATACTTACTTTATTAGTTGTCGTTGGCTATGCAATGGCATATAACGTTCCCTTGCTACAAGAGGTTTGGGATTAAATTAAGCCTTATTTTCGGATTTGCCTAAACTTCCCAAATACAAGACCATTTTTAAATTAAACCAAATGCCCAAATCTCTTGTAGCAAGTGTTCGCAAACGTTATTTTGTGTTCAATCCCTTATTTATAAATTTCATAAAGTTATCTTTATCAGTCAAATAGCTTTCTGTTGCAATAATATGCCCGTTTGAATCAAGGATAGCAAAATATGGTTGCATATTCACACTAAATTTTTCGATTTGTAAATTTGAATGTTTCTGCCCAATAGTTGTAATTAATATTCCGGTAGATGTTGATGTAAATTTTTCAGAATTTGCTAATTGGGTTTTATCATCTAGATAAAGACTCACAAAATAAAACTGATTTTTAAGTTTTTCGTAAATCACATCTTCAGATAATATGTTTTTTTCAATCTTCCTTGAATTTATGCAACCATAACCTGTAAAATAGATTATTAGTGGTTTATTTAAAGTATTAGCTTTTTTTAATAAATCCGCTAAATCCGCGTTTCCATAATTTGTAAAAATATCTGAATAATCCTCTGATTTTTTTAAAGTAGTAACTTTATTTTTATTTTGTTCTTCATTAAGAACCATGAAAATTTCTTTATACGTTTTTGACTCTGAATTTTCTTTTACAAAATCATGCATTTTAACTAAATAACTTTCAGAAATTTCGAGTTTTTTAAGTTTTATTTTGTCCTCATTCCAATTTTCGATTCTAGCAATCTTAGTTGAAAGTTCTTTTGAAATCAATGTTACTTCTCTAATTTTTGGATATTGCTCACTTTTTTTAAAATCCAAAAGTTTACTCAATAAAGTTCCGTAAGTTATTTTTTCATTTTTATTTTCGGATGTAAGTGTGATGAGTATTGTAGCTAAAATTGAATTGTTTGAGAAAATCTCTAAGTCAACAGAATCTAATCCACAATTTTTAAAATTAGAAAAATCACTTTGAAATTTTTCTAAGTCATTTATTTCGATATCAATTTCTTTTGATAATAATTTGTCGCATTCAACTTTATTTTGAGCAACTATATTCAAAAAAAATAATGAGAGTAATATTGTAATCGTGTTTTTCATCTATAATGTTTGCTAACGTCAGTTCGTCTAAAAACCTTCAAAGTTTCTCAAACTGCGTTGTGAGTTTGTAAATATAGTTGATTTGTCGTACAAAAGAAAGTCTCTTTAAAAAGAGGCTGACAATGATTCGTCAATAATTTCAAGTGGCAAAAGGCCTTTAAATAGGCTTTAATAGAGTTGAAAAACACGGTCAATACTTTTAGATACTGCTTTAACTCATTTGGATCAATCAAGTTGAAAATTCTCCTGAGATTATAGGCTGTAAAAATCAATCCCACATCGGCAGAGGCGTGTTTTATGGTTTTCTTGGTCATGATATAATAAAAATCCCATTGCCGTTTAATAACTCCGTAGGGATGCTCCACAATGGCTTGTCGCCTGCGATAGATTTCATAGTTATTCTCGATTCGAACT
>NZ_JADOVD010000021.1:0-32780 GCF_015752245.1 Flavobacterium sp. CG_9.10 | reverse complement strand
CTCAAAAACAAGCTAAAGCAGGCTAAAACCTCGTGAAGTGCCAAAATAAATAGAAAAATAAACGTTCCGTGATTTTTTATCGGACAACAATGATTTTTGAGGAAATGTTTTCTTATGCAATTCCGATATATCATCCTCGTATTCTTTTTTTTTACTACCATCCTTTTCGCTCAAAAGACGGAATATAATAGTCTAAATATTTCTGATAGCCTCAAAGAAAATGCCAATGCTGTAGTTCGTTTAAACCAAATTGATATTACTATTTCGTCTCAAAGAAATATGAATATTAAAACTAAAAGGGTAGTTACAGTTCTAAACGAAAAAGGGCTAGGCGCCATACAAGCATCTGAATATTATAGTAAGACTGCATCTATAAAAAGTATAGAAGCTGTTGTTTATGATGTTTTAGGCAATGAAATAAAAAAAATAAAACGAAAGGATTTTAGAGATCAGAGTGCAGTAAGTGGCAGCACTCTTTTTTCAGATGACCGAATTATTTATCTGAATTACACTCCCATACAATATCCTTTTACAGTCATTTTCGAAAGTGAATTAGAAACTTCTAATACTGCTTTTATACCGCAATGGTATCCTGTGGCAGACTATTTTGTAAGTATCGAAAAAAGTATTCTTAATGTAAGTTATCCACCAGATCTTGGTTTTAAAAAAATGGAATCTAATTTTTATAATTTTAAAATTAAAAAGACTATTGATACTCCATCGCAACTTTCCTATACCGCAGCAAATATTCCGGCTCAAAAGGAAGAAGACTATAGCCCTAGTTTTAATTCGATTTTTCCAAAAGTAATGATGGGTCTAGAACTATTTCATCTTGAAAATGTTGATGGAACTGCTAAAACCTGGGAAGCTTTCGGGAAATGGTACTCCGATAAAATTTTAACCGGCACAACAGAATTGCCTGAAGAAACCAAGGCGAAAATGAAAGCATTGGTTGGAGATGAAAAAGACCCGATAAAAAAAGCAAAACTAATCTATGATTATGTCCAAAAAAAATCGCGATACGTAAATATTAGCATTGGAATTGGAGGATGGAAACCTATGTTAGCCGGCGACGTAGATCGATTGGGCTACGGGGATTGTAAAGCATTGACCAATTATACCAAGGCACTCCTAAATGCCGTAGATGTTCCCTCTTACAATACCATATTATATGGAAATCCAAGAAAAAAAGATATCGAAAAAGACTTTGTTTCAATGCAAGGAAATCACATGATTTTATCGATTCCCAATGGGGATAATTATGTTTGGCTTGAATGTACCAGTCAGGATACTCCGTTTGGATATCAGGGAACTTTTACAGATGACAGAAATGTTTTGATTATGAAACCAAGTGGAGGTGAAATTGTGCATACCAAAATCTATGAGGATAAAGGAAATACTCAAGTTAGTAAAGGGAATTATACTATTGCTGAAAACGGCGATTTCTCTGGTAAAATCAGTATTGTTTCTGAAGGTTCCCAATACAATAGAAAAGCGGATGTAGAAAATATGCAGCCAACGGATAAAGAATTGCATTATAAAGAATATTGGGATAATATCAATAATTTGAAGCTAGAGAAAATAACATTCACTAATGATAAAGAAAAAATAAGATTTACCGAGAATGCGGGTATAAACGCCATTAATTACGGAAGCATTTCTGCTAATAAAATGATGTTTGTCTTGAATGCGTACAATCAATTTTCAGGAAATATAAAAAGAATAAGGAATCGTATAAATCCATTGGAAATACAAAGAGGTTTTGTAGATACGGATGAAATTGAAGTTAAATTGCCAGTTGGATTCAACATAGAGTTTCTTCCAGCAGGTTTTGAATTGGATTCCAAGTTTGGAGCCTACAAAACAGAAATAGTTAAAAAAGATGCTTCTAATTTAATTTATAAAAGAACTCTTTTTATTAAAAAAGGAATATATTCTAACAAGGAATATGACGAGTACCGCCTTTTCATTGAACAAATTTCTAGAAACGATAATGCAAAAATAATTTTAACGAAGAATATTTAAATCATGAAATGCAACCAAGTAACTATTATTTTATTTTTCACTCTATTTTTTTTTAAAGCTAATGCGCAAGAATTTAAACTAGGAAAAGTTTCGATTGAAGAACTTCAACAAAAAGTGTACTCAAAGGACACAGCGGCAGTTGCGGCTATATTATTCAAAAAAGGAGAAACTAGCTGCGAATATTCAAATGGTATCGGTTTCACTGTAGTGACCAAAGTAGCTGTCCGCATAAAAATTTATAAAAAAGAAGGATATAATTGGGCTAATCAACAGGTAAATTTCGTTAAAGTAAATTCCATTAAAGAAACTGTTGATTTTACAGATGCAGTCACTTATAATTTGGTCGAAGGAAAAATAGAAAAAACCAAGTTAAAAGGTGAAGGAGAGTTCGCAGAAAATAATGATAAGTCTGTGAGTACAAAGAAAATTACGATGCCTAATGTAAAAGTAGGTTCAGTAATAGAGTTCCAATATATTATTAAATCTCCCAATGTTGGCTCACTTAAAGATTTTTATTTTCAAAGCAATATTCCTGTAAATTATGTCGAATATACAACCTACATACCGGAATATTTCACTTTTTCAAACCATTTTAAAGGGTTTATTACACCAAAGATTATTTCAGATAAAAAAAATAAGGAAATAGTGATGGTAGAAAAGGAAGTTCTCGTTGGTCAGGGGACTAAGTTTACCGAAAATAAGATTTTCTATCAAGAAACTAGAACTAACTATGTAGCAGAAAATTTGCCTGCTCTGAAAGAGGAGGCTTATGTGAATAATGTTGATAATTATGCTGCTAGTTTATCACAAGAATTATCAATGACCAAATTTCCAAATCAACCTTTAAAAAAGTTATCCACCGATTGGGATGCTGTAGTAAAAACGATATATGAATATGAGCAGTTTGGACCTGAATTAAATAAAACGGGCTATTTTGAAGATGATGTAAAAAATATAATTGCGGACTTAAACACGCCGGATGAAAAAATAGAAGCGTTATTAAATTATGTAAAATCTACCGTAAAATGGAATGAATATTATGGTTATGGTTGTCGCGATGGAGTGAAAAAAGCGTATAAAGAGAAGATAGGAAATATTGCAGAAGTTAATTTAATGCTTACCGCAATGTTGCGTTATGCAGGTCTGACAGCGAATCCTGTTTTAGTGAGTACACGATCTAATGGAATTGCAATTTTTCCGAATAGAGCCGCTTTTAATTATGTTATCGCAGCTGTAGAAACTAATAATGGACTTATACTATTAGATGCATCAGATAAGTTTTCGACACCAAATGTATTGCCATTTAGAGTATTAAACTGGCAAGGGAGATTAATAAGAAAAGACGGTACGTCACAAGAAGTTGATCTAATGCCAAAAATTGTGTCTGGCAATACCGTAATGATGAATTACTCGGTTGATGTAAATGGAAAAGTGGCAGGTAGATTAAGAAGACAAAGAACGGATCACAACGCCATGATGTTTAGAAAAAGTACCGACAATATAAAAGAAGAAACCTACCTTGAAAAGTTGGAAAATGAAAATGAAAAAATTGAAATTAAGGAATATTCCAGAACTAATGAAAAAGAATTGAAATTACCTGTAACCGAAACCTTTTCTTTTACTGGAATGAATCTTTGTGATGGTATCGGAGGTAAAATTTACATCAATCCCATGCTGTTTTTTACCGAAGAAAAAAATCCTTTCAAACAGGAAAACAGAGAATATCCTGTAGATTATGGATTTCCATTTTTGGATAAATACAGTATTAATATTCAAATTCCTGACGGATATAAAGTGGAAACGCTTCCGGCCCCCATGGTTCTTAATATGCAGGACAATTTAGGAAGTTTCAAATTCGTGACAAATTTATCAGGAAATACGATTCAGTTAGCAATAACGCATCAAATAAATACGCCAATCATTTCATCTGAGTATTATTCAATGTTGAAGGAATATTATCAAGGTATGGTTTCAAAAGAAAATGAAAAAATTGTATTAACCAAGAACCTATAAAAACATGAAGTGCCATCAATTTATTACTGTCTTATTTATAGCATTATCTTTTTTTAAAAGTAATGCACAAAATTTTGAATTGGGGAAGGTTTCCATTTTAGAATTACAAGAGAAAGCGCATCCGAAAGATACTTCTGCTGTAGCGGCTATTCTATTTGAAAAGGGGAAATTAAGTTTTGAATATTCTCAAGAAAATGGATTTGCAATGCTAACAGAAGTGAAAATGAGAATAAAAATTTATAAAAAAGAAGGATATGATTGGGTAAATCAAAAAGTGAGATATTATTTAGGGAATAATACCAAGGAAAAAGTATCTTTCTCTGAAGCAATGACTTATAATTTAGTCGCCGGTAAAATTGAAAAAACAAAATTAAAAAGCGATGGAGAATTTGATGAAATTATAAATAGGTATTGGGGGCAAAAAAAAATAACATTGCCCAATGTAAAAGAAGGTTCAATTATTGAATTCCAATACAATATTCGATCTTATAGTGTAGTGAGTCCTAGGGAATGGGCTTTTCAATCTAGTATTCCTGTAAATTATTCGGAATATAATTCCTATGTACCAGAATACTTTGTTTATAATTCTACTTTAAAAGGATTTATTACCCCTAAAATAACTGTTGATACATCAAATAAATCTATTGTTTTAACTTCCAAAGAAAGAACACAAAACGGAATGGTAATTAAGACTACTTTTTCTAATGATAAAATTGATTATTTAGAAACAAAAACAAATTATTTAGTGGAAAATATTCCTGCCATGAAGGATGAAGTTTATGTGAATGACATTGATAATTATAAGACTAGTTTGGTGCAAGAACTATCGATGACAAAATATCCAAATTCACCTCTAAAAACATACTCAACAGATTGGAATTCAGTTGTAAAAACAATTTATCAATATGATGATTTTGGTGCTGAATTGAATAAGATAGGTTATTTTGAAGAGGATTTAAAAATTGTGATTTCAGGATTGAATACAGTAGAAGAAAAAGTTGATGCAATTTTAAAATACGTAAAAGCAACTGTAAAATGGAATGAATATTACGGTTATTCCTGTAATGATGGAGTGAAAAAAGCTTACAAAGACAAAACGGGTAATGTAGCCGAAATAAACCTGATGCTCACAGCAATGCTTCGTTACGCTGGCTTAACCGCAAACCCTGTTTTAGTAAGCACTAGGTCCAATGGAATTGCAATGTTTCCTAATAGAACAGCTTTTAATTATGTAATTGGAGCTGTTGAAGATGGAGCTAATTTAATCTTACTGGATGCCACTGATCCTTTTTCGACACCAAATGTTTTACCTTTTAGAGCGCTAAATTGGGTTGGTCGATTAGTACGAAAAGACGGAACCTCCCGCGAAGTAGATTTGATGCCAAAAACGACCTCTAATGATATAGTAACAATGAATTATTCTTTAAATGAAAAAGGGGAAGTGTTAGGAAAATTACGAAGACAAAGAACTGATCATAATGCGATGGTTTTTAGAGAATCGATAAAAGATAGTAAAGAAGACGTTTATCTTGAAAAGTTAGAAAATGAAAACGATCAAATGGAGATACAAGAATATTCCAGAACAAATGAAAAAGAGCTAAAATTGCCCATTGCTGAGACATTATCTTTTAGCGGGGCCAATTTTAGTGAATTAATCGGGGGGAAGATTTATATAAAACCAATGTTATCTTTTGCTCAGAAACAAAATTATTTTAAACAAGAAAACAGAGAATATCCAGTAGATTTTGGTTTTCCTTATTTGGATAAATATGCAATAAATATTCAAATTCCAGCGGGATTTAAGGTGGAAACCCTTCCATCTGCGATGAATATTTCGATGCAGGATAATTTAGCAAATTTCAAATTCATGACAAGTTTAGTAGGCAATACGATTCAGATATCTATTGTAAATCAAATGAATACTCCAATCGTTTCAGCAGAATATTATTCAACGCTAAAAGAATATTTTCAAAAAGTAATTGAAAAACAAAATGAGAAAATTGTATTAATTAAAATTTAGAAAAATGCCTTTAAAAAAATGGTTTGCGGTTTTCGTTTTTCTAATTATATTTTCAAATCTAAGAGCACAAAGCCTTGAATTAGCGAAAGTATCCCTCGCTGAACTTCAAGAAAAAGCACATCCAAAAGATACCTCGGCTGTCGCTGCTGTATTATTTAAAAAGGGTAAAACCGTTTTTGGCTTCAATGTAAAAAATGGATTTACCGCAGTGCATGAGTGTCAAATTAGAATAAAAATATACAAAAAGGAAGGATTAAATTGGTCAAATTTTGTAGTTCCATATTATGTAGGATATGAAGACATGAATGATGATATAGTGAAATTTTCCAATGGAGTTACATACAATTTAGAAAATGGAGCGATTGTTAAAACAAAGCTAAACAGTGAGGGTAGCTTCAAGAAAAATGTAAATGAATATTGGAATGAAGCATCAATTGCATTGCCAAATGTTAAAGTAGGTTCTGTTATTGAATTTAAGTATGTCTTAAAGTCGGAAAATATAGTGAAGTTTCCTGTTTTTGATATACAATATGACATTCCAGTAAATTTTATGGAATACAAAACAGAACTTCCAGAAAATTTTATTTATAAAACTTTAGAATCGGGTTACGTGAAAATAAAATCTGAATTAAAGTATGGAGCTGGATCAATAGCATACGAGGGTGAATATATTCCGGGGGGTGGTGGCAATATTAATATTTTGACTTTCAATAAAATTATTTCTATTTACAGTGCCGTTAACATTCCTGCACTTAATGAGGAGCCATATCTAGATAACATTAAAAATTATAAATCCTCCATTCGAAATGAATTAGAGCGAATTCGATATCCTGATAAACCTGACAAAGATTATTCTATAACTTGGGAAGGGGTGGCCAAAACAATTTTTGAAAACAAGGATTTTGGAAAAGAACTTGATGAACGATTGTATCTTTTAGAGGATTTGAAAAAAATTCTGAAAAAAAATCAAAACATAGATTTTACAGAAGCAGAAAAATTAGATATCATTTTTAATTTCGTCAAACAAAAAATGAATTGGAGCGGCGAATATGGTTATTATGCAGATAAAGGAGTGAAAAAAGCATACCTCGATCAAACTGGAAATACAGCCGAAATAAATTTTATTCTAATCGATATGTTGAAATTGGCAGGAATTAGTGCAAATCCAGTTTTAGTAAGTACCGTGGAACATGGTATTCCTGTTTTTCCTAATAGAACCGTCTTTAATTACGTTATTGTTGCAGCTGAAGTAAATGGGAAACAAATTCTACTAGATGCAACGGATAAATATACAACACAAAATATATTGCCTTTGAAAGTATTAAATTGGAAAGGTCGACTCATAGAAAAAGACGGAACTTCACAGGAAATCAATCTAGTACCGATGCATTTGTCAAACAAAAATTACACTTTGATGACGACAGTTGATAGTGAAGGTATAATTAGTGGAAAAATAAGAGTTCAAAAAACGGATTTCGAAGCATATAGTTTTAGAGAAAAATATGGGCAAACAAATAAGGAGGATTATCTGGAAAAATTAGAAAACGATTTAAATGGAATAGAAATAACAGATTATCTGATAGAAAATAAAGACACCAATTTTTCAAAGCCAGTTATAGAGACTTTTACTTTTAAATCGGATAACTGCTGTGAAATTATAGCGAACAAAATGTTCATAAATCCAATGTTGTTTTTTACTATAAATAAAAATCCTTTTGTTCAAGAAAAAAGACAAATGCCAATTTATTTTGGTTATCCAATTCAAGGTAAATATGCAATAAATGTTCAAATTCCAGCGGGATTTAAGGTGGAAACCCTTCCATCTGCGATGAATATTTCGATGCAGGATAATTTAGCAAATTTCAAATTCATGACAAGTTTAGTAGGCAATACGATTCAGATATCTATTGTAAATCAAATGAATACCCCAATCGTTTCAGCAGAATATTATTCAACGCTAAAAGAATATTTTCAAAAAGTAATTGAAAAACAAAATGAGAAAATTGTTCTTATTAAAATATAACAACACTTTGTCCCTTCGTACCTTTGTGGCAAAATAATAAATAATAATGAACTTAAAAAACTCCCAGCTCGAAGTAGATAATTGGATAAAAGAACACGGCGTTCGCTATTTCAACGAATTGACCAATATGGCACAACTTACGGAAGAAGTAGGTGAAGTGGCCCGAATCATTGCCCGCCGTTACGGAGAACAATCCGAAAAAGAAAGCGATAAAAACAAAGATCTCGGTGAAGAATTAGCTGATGTGGTTTTTGTAGTTTTATGTTTAGCGAATCAAACCGGAATCGATTTGCAAGCTGCTTTCGATAAGAAAATGGATTTGAAATCCGTTAGAGATAAAGATCGTCACAAAAACAACGAGAAACTCAAATAATTTGTGAAATATAAATTATGAATTATAAATGCGGAGTGGTAAATTGCGAACTTGAATTATAACACTCGTAATTCATAATTCATAACTCATAATTAGCTACATGAATTTAAAATTAAGCACGAATTCACAATTCACAATTGACAATTCACAATTAAACATTACTGGCTCAAAAAGTGAAACCAACCGACTATTATTGTTACAAGCCTTATTTTCAAATATTACATTAGCGAATACTTCGAACTCTGATGACAGTGAAGTAATGCAAAAAGCATTGAAAGGAAACGAGGAAATAGTAGATATTCATCATGCGGGAACGGCGATGCGATTTCTAACAGCTTATTTTGCGGTTAATGAAGGACGTGAAGTCGTGTTGACAGGTTCTTCAAGAATGCAGGAGCGTCCGATCAAAGTTTTGGTGGAAGCGTTGGAGCAATTAGGTGCGCAAATCTCTTACGAGAAGGAAGCAGGGTACCCGCCTATTCGAATCAAAGGACAAAAAATTACGGCTTCTAAAGTTAATATTCCGGCAAATGTAAGCAGTCAATACATTTCGGCATTATTATTAGTGGCACCAAAACTAGAAAATGGAATTCAAATCACTTTGGTAGGTGAAATCACTTCTGTTCCTTACATCAAAATGACCTTGGCATTGTTGAATGATTTAGATATTAAAACCAGTTTTGAAGGAAATGTGATTACCGTTTATCCAAAACCAGCAGTGGAATCGAAAGTAATGACCGTAGAATCCGATTGGAGTTCTGCTTCCTACTTTTTTAGTTTGGCTGCTTTAGCTGAAAGTGCTGCCATTTCATTGACGAGTTATAAAGAAACCAGTTTGCAAGGCGATTCAGCATTAGTTGAAATCTACAAACAAATGGGTGTTGATACACATTTTGAAGAAAACAAAATGATGCTAACAAAACAAGCTGACTTTAAACCTGAAACTGTAAATTTTGAACTAAACAACACACCTGATATTGCACAAACTATTGTCGTGACTTGTCTCGGATTAGGAATTGGTTGTCACCTTACAGGACTTCATACCTTGAAAATTAAGGAAACCGATAGATTGGAGGCGCTACGAATTGAACTGACAAAACTAGGAGCCAATATTTCGGTGACCAATGATAGTTTGACGCTTGTGGCTTCAAACAATATCAATCATAATGTGCCAATTGCTACATATAACGATCACCGAATGGCGATGGCATTTGCACCTTTGGCTTTAAAAGTACCAATTGTAATTGAAAATGCCGAAGTAGTATCTAAGTCCTATCCTGATTTTTGGGAAGACATGAAAAAATTAGGTATTGAAATCTCAGAAAAATAAGAGTTGTAAAGACAAGTGAATCAGCTACTTTTGAAAATAAACAGCAAAACACTTGACAACGCCTATCTCACAATCGTATATTTGCACCTGAAAGATTTTTTGGATTCTCATAAATCTAAAATCTAAAATCTAAAATCTAAAATTTAATATGAAATTATCACATTTTCAATTTGATTTACCAAAAGAACTTCTAGCTGAATATCCTGCCGAAAACAGAGATGAAGCACGTCTTATGGTTATTGATCGTAAGAAAGGAACTATAGAACATAAAATGTTCAAAGACGTTATCGATTATTTTGATGACGGAGATGTTTTAATTCTGAATAATACCAAGGTTTTCCCAGCGCGTTTGTATGGAAATAAGGAAAAAACAGGAGCAAGAATCGAAGTTTTTTTACTTAGAGAATTAAACTCTGAGCAAAGACTTTGGGATGTTTTAGTTGATCCGGCCCGTAAAATCAGAATTGGAAACAAGTTGTATTTTGGCGATGATGATTCATTAGTTGCCGAAGTAATTGATAATACTACTTCTCGTGGAAGAACATTGCGTTTCCTTTACGACGGTTCTTATGAAGAATTCAGAAATAAATTGACGGAACTAGGAGAAACTCCAATTCCAAAATACATTTCAAGAGACGTAACTCCGGAAGATGCGGAACGTTACCAAACCATCTATGCTAAAGAAGAAGGAGCAGTAGCAGCACCAACAGCAGGTTTGCATTTTTCTAAAAACCTATTGAAAAAATTAGAGATAAAAGGAATCAAATTTGCCGAAGTTACACTTCACGTAGGTTTAGGAACTTTCAATCCGGTTGAGGTTGAAGATTTATCGAAACACAAAATGGATTCTGAGGAATTAAAAATTACTCAAGAAGCGTGCGATATCGTTAATGATGCCAAAGTTAAAAAGAAACGTATTTGTGCCGTAGGAACTACTTCTATGCGCGCAGTTGAAAGCGCGGTTTCATCACAAAGAACATTGAATCCATTCGATGGTTGGACAAACAAATTCGTTTTCCCTCCTCATGATTTCAGTATTGCGACTTGTATGATTACTAATTTTCATACACCAAAATCTACTTTATTAATGATGGTATCTGCATTTTGCGGACATGATTTGATGAAAAAAGCATATGCTGAAGCGATCCAAGAAGGGTATAAATTCTATTCTTATGGAGATGCCATGTTGATTATTTAATCTGAATTTATTTCATATTCTAAATACCAAAAACTCGTCAGCAATGGCGAGTTTTTTTATGCAATTTAAAATTGCTTGGGCGTTTTGCGGGCTGTACATTTCAAGTTTTTACATAAAAACCAAAGAAATACTAGCACTGCGGGAGCTTCCTCTGGTCGCTTCCTCGTTGCTGTATTGCTACTGGTTTTATGTAAAAAGCTTTCCATTTCCATCCCTAACGCAATCCCGTTTCCATCGATTATCATTAATTTAAAACAAGAAATAAGCAAACTAATCTACCTGATAAACCAGTTTTACAGTGATATTGGCAGTTTTGTTTTTGGACTGCGTATTAAAAGAACCTCCATAAGAAAAATCTTCCGATGAGTTTTGACCTGTAATTTGAAAAACACCCATGTCTGATTTTTTTAGATTTCCTAAACGGGCATCCGCATTTTCTGCGATGCTTTTGGCTCTGGTACTAGCGTCTTTAGTGGCTTCGGCAATCATTTTTATTTTTAGTTCGGCTAATTTGGTGTAGTAATATTCAGGTGGATTCGAATAAAATTCCACACCGGAGTTGATCAGCTCGCTTGATTGTCTCGAAATTTCTTCAATCTTATTTACTTCCTTCGATTGAATACTCACACTTTGGGTCAGCGTGAATCCTGTAAATATTTGTTGCTTGGTAGTCCCATTTTCATTGAAAATGGTTTGAAAATCTTTATTAAAATTCACCGCCGAAAACACCATTTCATTGTCCTTAATCCCTTTTCCGGACAAATAGCTTTTTATTTTATCCCTGTCAATATCAAGCGAAGCATAAGCTTCTTTCAGAGTTGAACTTTTTTTAGAAAAGGAACCGCTCCAAACAATCAAATCAGAAACAAAATCTTTCTTCCCTAATCCCGTTACACTTATCATATTGTTACTTTTATTTCGATTCTGAAAAGCATTCGAAAATAAATAAGAAGAAACAACTACAGCAATTGCAAGAATGATAACATTCAAATTATTTTTAAGCATAACTTTAATTTTTTAAAATTCAATCAAATATAATGATTTAGTAAACTGAATTTTAAAATTTAGTAAGTCTCTTTTTACGAATTTATTTTTTTATTCTTTTGTTTATCTTCTTTTCTCTATTTTCTTTTTTGTCTACTTTTACAAAACAAAATACACACAATGACTTTCGAAAATACTCTTGAATTTGCACAACAGCTCGATTCGCAAGATTCTTTAAAAAAATATCAGGATGAATTTATCTTTCCTCAAGTAAATGGGAAGAAGGTTGTCTATTTTACTGGTAACTCATTAGGGTTACAGCCGAAACGCACAAAAGCTTACGTGGATGAGGTTATGAATGACTGGGCAAACCTTGCCGTTGAAGGTCATTTTTACAGCGAAAAACCTTGGTGGGATTACCACGAAAGATTTGCTAATCCGCTGAGTAAAATAGTTGGGGCGCTTCCAAGTGAAGTTACGGTAATGAATACTTTAACGGTGAATCTTCATTTGTTGATGGTTTCCTTTTACCAACCTACAACAACCAGATATAAAATTATTTGCGAGGAAAAAGCCTTTCCTTCAGATCAATATATGTTTCAAAGCCAAGTTCATTTTCATTCCCGAAACCTCGGGATAGAACCAGAAGATGCTATTGTCGAAATCAAACGTCGCGAAGGCGAACACAATATTCGCTTAGAAGATGTTTTAGCAAAAATTGAAGAAGTTGGTGATGAGTTAGCCTTGGTTTTAATTGGTGGAGTAAATTATTATACGGGACAGGTTTTCGATATGAAAACTATAACGGAAGCTGGCCACAAAGCAGGGGCAATAGTAGGCTGGGATTTGGCTCATGCAGCGGGAAATATTAAATTAGATCTTCATGATTGGAATGTAGATTTTGCGGCCTGGTGCAGTTACAAATACATGAATTCAGGACCTGGAAATGCGTCAGGATGTTTCATTCATGAAAAACACCACAATGATGCTAATTTACCAAGATTTGCCGGTTGGTGGGGACACAATAAAGAACGCCGTTTCAAAATGGAACAAACTTTCGATCCTATCCATGGTGCCGATGGTTGGCAAATAAGCAACTTACCTATACTTTCTTTAGCACCTTATTTGGCATCAGTAGAAATGTTTGATGAAATAGGGATGGATGCTTTAATCGAAAAAAGAGATAGAATCACTTCTTATTTGGAATTTATTCTTCACCAAATTGACAAAGAGGTAAACAGCAGTTTCGAAATTATAACACCGTCAAACCCTGCCGAAAGAGCGTCGCAATTATCAGTTTTGTTGCATGGGGAAGGACGCAGTTTATTTGATTATCTGATGAAAAACGGTGTAATTACAGATTGGCGCGAACCTAATGTGATTCGTTTAGCTCCTGTTCCCTTGTACTGTTCATTTGAAGACATGTACAACTTTGGTCAGATTCTTAAAAAAGGTATTTTAGGATAAGTGAGCTTTTAATCAGAAATAAAATAGTTTGAATTATATAAAAAAAACAATTAATAGTATAATAGAGGAATGGTATTTGAACCTTTACTTTGTCAGGTTATTAATTATAAAATTTAAAGTTATGAAGTCACTATATATTATGTTAATCTCGTTAGTTATATTTTCTTGTCAAAATCAAGGAAAAATGGAAATTCAAAAAGCCAAACAGGCTAGTATTGATTCAATGAAAGTTGCTAATGCTGATTCCATTAAAGTTGCATTTGAGAAACAAGAAGTTATCGATTCTATGCAAATTGAAATGGCGAAAGTTAATGAGCAAAAAGTAGAAGTACAAAGAGAAGTTGTTGTAGTTAATCATGAACCGGGTACCACAACTACAACCACCACTAGAAAAAAGAAAGGTTGGAGTTCAACTGCTAAAGGGGCCGTAATTGGCGCGGGAGTTGGTGCTGCAACTGGTGCAATTGTCAGTAAGAAAAAAGGTCAAGGAGCTATAATAGGTGGTTTATTAGGCGCAGGAGTAGGTGCTGGAACCGGAGCAATTATTGACGGAAACAAACAGAATTAAAAAAATAAATAGTTATAAAAGTTTGAATGCCTGATTTTCAATTGAAAATCAGGCATTTTTTGTTAGGTTAAAAAGATTTAGTTGGCTGGTTTTTTCTAGCATATTGAAAACGATCCACTAATTTGGGTAAACAATAGCCATCGAGTCCATTTATTGCCACCACATTTCCCTTGTCAATTTGTAGCCACCCATCTTTGTGTTGCAATTCTTCGTCAAAAAATAAATTTTCGATTGATGCAATAATATGAATCGTATCATTTTCCTTGATGTAATATTCATTTACATATTTGCAATACAATTGAACGGGACTTCCTTTTACAAACGGAATTTCTATATTATTTTTATACTCTTCTTCCAGATTGGTTTTGTCAAATTCAGAAATTCCCAGTTCGTAATTCGCCGAGGTATGATGGGCATCTTTAATCATATCAACCGTAACGTGATTGACAGTGAAGTAACCGGTTTCTCTTATGTTTTTGTATGTATCTCTGGGAACAGTTGTAGGTCGCATGATAAATCCAATTAATGCAGGATTGCTTCCTAAATGGGTCACACTACTAAAAATTGCGACATTTGATTCTCCGTGAAGGGATTTTGTTGCAAGTAAATTAGCTGATTTATATCCGGTACAAGAATTAATCAAATTCAATCTTTCGATTTTTTCCATTTGAGAAATGTAGTCTTTAGAAATGTGCTTCATGTCTTTATTAATTTAAAACAAATATACTTTTTGTTTAATGAAATAAGAAATAATTTAAACAAATAATTATAGGTTGAAAAGAAAATACTGGACAATATTTTTATTTCAAAAAGCAATTAAAAATAAATTGTTTAAAATAACTTACAAATCATATATATTTGTTTACCAATTTATTCGAAAATGAAAAAGCTCAAAAAAGTCCTTCTGGTTTTACTTTCTTTAGTCATGATTCTAGCAATAGCATTAATTATTTATGGTTTTTATCTAAAACCGAAATACGAAGGAGAATTGCAGCTGAAAAACATTCAGAAAGAAACGACCGTTTACTTTGATGATTTTGGGGTACCACATATTTATGCCGAGAATTCAAAAGATGCGATGGAAGCTTTAGGTTATGTACATGCACAAGATCGATTGTGGCAAATGGAATTGATGCGACGTATTGCGCCGGGACGATTGTCAGAAATATTTGGTTCGGTTGCATTGAAAAATGACAAGTTTTTCGCAGGACTTGGTATCGAAGATGCTTCTGCAAAAGCGATTGCTACATTAGATAAAAATAGTCCAAGTTATCAGCTGACCATGGCTTATTTGGACGGAATAAATCAATATGTTGAAGAAGGTAAAACACCGATTGAATTTCAGTTAATTGGAATAAAAAAAGAAAAATTCACCATAAAGGATGTTTATAATATATTTGGATATATGTCTTTTAGTTTTGCGATGGCCCAAAAATCAGATCCATTGTTGACTGATATTCGAAATAAATATGGAATGAATTATCTGAAGGATTTTGGTTTGGATGGTTCTTTCAATACCACCCGAATTAAAAATGCACAGGAAAAACCACAAGAATATGTTGCTATTGCTAAGTCAATTGCTTCGCTTTTAGACCAGTCTCCTATTCCTCCTTTTGTAGGAAGTAATAGCTGGGTCATTGCACCACAAAAAACAAAAAATGGGAAAGTGATTTTTGCCAACGATCCTCATATTGGATTTTCGCAGCCTGGAACGTGGTATGAAGCGCATATTGTAACGCCATATTTCGAATTGTACGGCTGTTATTTGGCGGGAACACCATTTCCTTTGCTAGGGCATAACAGAGAATATGCGTACGGTTTGACGATGTTTGAGAATGATGATATTGATTTTTATCAAGAAGAAAATAATCCTTATGATGCCACTAAATATAGAACGCCGGTAGGATTTAGTAAATATCAAACCACCAAGAAAATAATAAAAGTTAAAGATTCTGCGGATGTAGTTTTGAATTTAAAAATCAGCCGTCATGGACCAATCATGAATGATTTAATTGATGGTTTAAATAAAGATAAACCAGTTGCAATGTCTTGGATTTACACGCAACAGCCCATAAAAATTCTGGATGCTGTGTATATGCTTTCGCATTCTAAAAGTAAGGATGATTTTCAAAAAGGGGTCGCTTTAATTGCCGCTCCAGGATTGAACGTTATGTATGGCGATGCAAAAGGAAATGTGGGCTGGTGGGCAACAGGGAAATTATACAAACATAATGAAGGCGTAAATACTAATTTTATTTTGGATGGCGCCAGCGGAAAAGATGACATTACTGAATACTTGGATTTCTCCAAAAATCCTTCTGCGGTAAATCCCGAATGGAATTATGTATATTCTGCTAATAATCAACCAGAACCCATTGACGGATTTTTATATCCGGGTTATTACCTTCCAGAAGATAGGGCCAAAAGAATTACAAAATTATTGGAACCAAAATCCAATTGGGATAAAGAAGCAGTTAGCAAAATGATTTTCGATAATACTTCATTAGTGACAACTGAGACTGCTAAAAATTTAACTTCCAATGTGGATTATAATTCACTTTCCCAAAATGAAAAAGCAGCAATCGCTATTTTAAAATCATGGAAAGGAACTAATAATCTCAATGATGTAGCGCCGACGATTTATAATAAATGGGTTTATTTTTACTTAAAAAACACGTTTGAGGACGAATTGGGTTCCGCTAATTTTAAACAATTTTTGGCAACGCATATCATGAAACAAATAGTTGCGAAACAAATGACTAATGAAAATTCATTATGGTGGGATAATATTGCAACCAAAAACAAGAAAGAAACCAAAAGTGAAATTCTGTCTAAATCTTTTAAAGAAGCGGTTGTCTCACTGGAAAAACAGCTAGGAAATTCCGTTGCGTCTTGGACTTGGAATAAAGTGCATGTTCTGGAGCATCAGCATCCTTTAGGGAAAGTGGCGGCACTTCGATGTATGTTTAATGTGGGTCCATTTGAAGTTCCGGGAACAAATGAAGTGATCAATAATCAATTTTTTGACTATACCGATGAAGCAAAATATGTAGTAAAAGGAGGTCCGTCGACGAGAAGAATTGTAGATTTTTCGGATGTAGAAAACAGTTGGAGTATTTTGCCAACAGGGCAATCAGGGAATCCCCTGAGTTCTCATTATAGCGATCAAGCAGATTTATACAACGCTGGAAAGTTTAGAAAAATGAAAATGAATAAAGCAGAGATTATTAAGACTTCGACAAAATTAGTTTTCAGTCCTAAATAAAATATTGTTAGAAAGAGCTGTATTTATATTGATTTTCTGCTTTCCTGCTTAAAATGGTTTTTAGTTGATAGCAGGATTTGCGTGAGGGAGTGAAGTGGAAATCCTTTTTTGAGGAACGAAAAAAAGATTGCAACGAAAAGCCCGACCCGACTTTTTTGGGAGGGTCACGCCCAAATAAATCTGCTAAATTGCCTGATTGTGTTGATTATTACTTAATTTTGCGGACTTATCATTTATTTTTTTCTTGATGCAAACTCCTAAAAAAATAGCGATTGTTGGTTCTGGATTAGTCGGTTCCCTATTAGCTATTTATCTCCGCAAAGCTGGTCATACTGTTCATGTTTATGATAGAAGTCCAGATATTCGACAAATTCAGTTTTCTGGACGTTCCATAAATTTAGCCATGTCTAACCGTGGTTGGAAAGCATTGGACGGTGTGGGAGTGGGCGACGATGTGCGAACGATTGCTATTCCCATGGACAAACGCGCAATCCATTTAGTTGATAAACTCAATTTTCAGAATTACGGACAAGAGGGCGAATCCATTTATTCGATTTCGAGAGGTACTTTGAATCGGAAAATGATAGATTTAGCGGAAAAAGCAGGAGCTGAATTTTTCTTTGAGCATAAAATTTGGGATGTTACTTTAGATGATGCGACTTTGCACATTGGTGAAACCGAAAGAGGGGCGTGGGAGGATGAGAAATACGATATGGTTTTTGGTGCTGACGGCGCTTTTTCGAGAATTCGCCACCGCATGCAACGTCAAAGTATGTTTAATTACTCTCAGGAATTTTTAAATATGGGGTATAAGGAATTAAATATTCCTGCCAACCTGGATGCTTCTCACAAATTAGATAAGAATTCTTTTCATATTTGGCCACGAGGCAAGTACATGCTGATTGCATTGCCTAATTTAGACGGAAGTTTTACCTGTACTTTGTTCATGCCTTTTGAGGGAGAAAACTCTTTTGCGTCATTGACTGATAGGAAATTAGTAGAGGAATTTTTTGAAAAGAATTTGCCTGATACAATTGAGGTTATTCCAAAATTAGCCGAAGATTTCTTCAAAAATCCAACCAGTACGCTGGTAACCATGAAATGTTTTCCGTGGACTTATCAGGATAAAGTGGCTTTAATTGGCGATGCCTGTCATGCAATTGTTCCGTTTTATGGGCAAGGAATGAATGCTGGCTTTGAAGACATTTCGGTGCTTTATGAAATGATTGAAAAGTATGGTGATGATTGGAAAACGATTTTTTCAGAATATGAAAAGTCCCGTAAACCCAATGCCGATGCGATTGCCGAACTTTCGTATCGCAATTTTATGGAAATGAGTTCTAAAACTGCCGATGAGAAATTCCTTTTGCAAAAGAAAATAGAGAAATCATTTTCCGATAAATATCCCGAAAAATGGGTTCCACTTTATAGTCGAGTAACATTTAGCGATCGTCCTTATGCCGAGGCTTTGGCGATTGGCGATTATCAAAACGCTATTATGGAGCAGGTTTTGAATTTGGAAAATATAGAAACTATTTGGGATACTAAAGAGGTAGAGAATATAATATTGGAACTTTTAAGTAAAAAGTAATAATCAAAATTCAACTATAAAATTTTAATAGTTGAATTTTGATTGAAAAAATTAATCCTCTTCGCGATGTACTTTTGTAAAGTCGAAAGCCGGTTTACAAATGGCAATGTATTCGCAAGGTTGGTCAAATGGATTTGAATATTGAACTCTGGTGTTTTTCTCGATTTTTATGGATTGTCCTGTTTCAAGAATGACAATTTCCCCTTCGATATTAAATTGTTTTTTACCTTTTATAATATAAGTATACTCCTCAAATTCTGGCGTTTGAAAAGGTTCGCTCCATTTCGGCGGTGCAATCATGTGCGCAATAGAAATTTCCGGATTGTTGGTTGTTGCTATTCCATGATGCTCTTCAATTAATTTTCCGTCTGTGGTTGGAACTACAAATGGCGTTTTTTGTATAAAATATTTTTTCATATTTGGATTTTTTTTGAAATGCGCTTCAAGAAGGTTTAATTCTGAAAGGTTGCTGTGAACTTATTTTTTAAACATTTTTGACAAAACGCCAAAAGCTCCTCTAATAAATGTGGCGCTGGTAAGTACCTTAAGAACTGATTTCCCTACAACGTCAGCAGTACTAGGTCCTTTGTTTTCTTCCTTTTTATCTGCTTTTTCTTGCTCTTGCTCCGCAACTTCCTGTTCGACTACGGATATTTTTTTATTGAGCATTTCATAAGCACTTTCGCGGTCAATAAGTTCGCTGTATTTTTTTACCAGCTTCGATTTGTTATTAATTTCTTGAATTTCGCTTTCAGTTAAAATGTCCATTCTGCTCATAGGCGCACGCATCATTGTGGCTGCAAGCGGTGTTGGGATTCCTTTTTCGTTCAAAGCGGAAACCAATGCTTCTCCAATTCCAAGGCTGGTTAATACTTCATCAGTTTTGTAATATTCTGAAATTGGATAATTATCCGCTGTTTTTTTAATCGCATCTCTGTCATTAGCAGTAAAAGCTCTTAAAGCATGTTGTATTTTTAAACCTAATTGCGCTAAAACACCACTAGGGATATCCATCGGATTTTGGGTAATAAAGTAGATTCCAATTCCTTTAGATCGAATTAGTTTAATGATGGTTTCTATTTGGTCAAGCAATGTTTTACTTGCTTCATTGAAAATCAAATGGGCTTCGTCAATAAAAATGACTAATTCAGGTTGGTCCACATCTCCTTTTTCAGGCATTTGCTGGTATATTTCAGCTAGCAAACTCAACATGAATGTTGAGAATAATTTTGGTTTGTCTTGAATATCCGTCAAGCGAACGATATTTATGTATCCTTTACCGGTTTCGTCAATACGCATTAAATCTTCGATGTCAAAAGACATTTCTCCAAAAAACAATTCTGCTCCCTGTTGTTCCAGTTCTATTATTTTTCTAAGAATAATACCCGTGGTAGAAGTGGATATTTTTCCGTAATTTTCTTCAATCTCATCCTTTCCTTCCTCGGTAATATAATTGATCACTTTTTTGATGTCTTTTAAATCCAATAAAGGCATTTTATTGTCATCGCAAAATTTGAAAATTACTGAAACTACTCCTGATTGGGTGTCATTCAAATCTAGTATTCGTGAAAATAAAACAGGACCAAATTCTGAAACAGTAGCGCGAAGACGAACCCCATTTTGTTCGGACAGGGATAGTAATTCAACAGGAAAGCTGGATGTAGAATACGAGATGTTTATTTTGGCATGACGTTCAGTTATAAAGGGTTTTTCCTCCCCTTCTTTTGCAATACCGCTAAAATCACCTTTTATATCCATCATCAATACGGGAATCCCAAACGACGATAATTGTTCCGAAAGTACTTGAATGGTTTTAGTTTTTCCAGTACCAGTAGCCCCCGCAATTAATCCATGGCGGTTTAAGGTTTTTAAAGGGATTTTAACCGGAGCGTCAGGTAAAGCTTCGCCATCAAGGATAGCTCCGCCTAGAATGATACTTTCCCCTTTTGAATTGTAACCTTCATTAATGTTTAGTATAAAAGCTTCCTTTCTGTCCATGATACATTTAAATTAAAATTATATGCAAGTTATTGTTTTTTTTTAAAATGATGTTATTTTTAGTATTTACTGCTGTTTTATTCCTTTTTTGTTAACAATTGTTAAAAAAAACATTTTATTTGTCTTCTGTGACTATATTGAAATATTACTATAATATATCATAAAAGACTATGTATATATAAATATAATGATTAAATTTATTATATATATTGATATAAATGCAAACTAATATGAGTTAGTGTGTTTATTGAAATTAAATTAATTGTAATAAAATAAAAAAAAGTTTTTTTATTTAAACTAAAAATATAAATTTGCTCCACTACAAGTTTATTATAACTAAAGATTATTATTTAAAACTATTAAAATTAAAAAAAATGGCAAACGTTAAAAAAGAAAACGGTTCAAAAGGAGGAGGAATGATTTCAGGAATCATTATTGTGGCATGTGTTTTGGTTGGATGGTTGATATGGAATTTTATAATGGGTAATGGTGCGAATTTTGAAGGAGGATCGAATACTGGTCACCCACTACCGGGAAATTATTTGGCTATGGTATACAAAGGGGGACCTATTGTACCAATTTTATTAGGTTGTTTATTAATGGTTATTGTATTTTCTTTTGAGCGTTTTGCGGTAATTTCAAAAGCAGCAGGTAAAGGGAATCTTGATCAATTCATGATAAGTGTACAAAACGACATTAAAGCTGGAAATATTGAAGGAGCTATTGCTTCATGTGACAAACAAAAAGGTTCTGTTGCAAATCCAATAAAATCTGCTTTGTTGAAATACCAAGAAGTTAAAAGAGAAGGTTTAGATAGCGAAGCAGCTGCGGAAACGATTCACAAAGAAATAGAAGAAGTTACTTCACTAGAAATGCCAATGTTAGAAAAACATATGACTATTCTTTCTACTATGGTATCATTGGGTACACTTGCAGGTTTACTAGGAACGGTGACGGGTATGATTAAAGCATTTAGTGCTTTGTCTGCTGCTGGAACTCCAGATTCATCTGCTCTTGCAAATGGTATTTCAGAGGCCTTGATTAATACAGCTACAGGAATTTCGACTTCTGCATTAGCTATTATCGCTTACAACTTCTTTACTTCAAAAATTGATACCTTGACTTATTCTATCGATGAGGCAGGTAATACAATTGTAAATACTTACAGACATTTCAGAAGTACACAAAAATAATTAATAATTTAACTAACAAGGAAATAGAAGTCTGGAAAACAGATTCTATTTTCTTGTAAGTATAAAAAAGAATATTAATGGCTATAAAGATGCAAAAAAAAGCAGGGTCGACTGATATGACAGCAATGTGTGATGTCGCCTTTCTTTTGTTGTCGTTCTTCGTGATGACAGCAACAGCTAGGATACCGGAAGCGTTGCCAGTAGATACGCCTGCGTCGATAACTCAAACTAAGTTACCTGAAAAGGACTTAGCTACCATAACGGTAGGAAAAGGAAAAGTATTTTTTGATTTGAAAGGAAGAGAAGTTCGTAAAAGAACGCTTGAATTAATGGGTCAAAAATACGGTGTTGCATTTACAGAGGAGGAATCTTCAAAATTTGCTTTAATGGAAGGTATTGGTGTTCCAATTACCAACTTGAAGCAATTGATTGCCATGAAAACTGCTGACAGAAGTAAACCGGGTTTACAGCCAGGTGTACCTAAAGATTCACTTGATAATCAATTGAAAGAATGGGTTTATAATGCTCGTATTGCAAATATTGAGGTTGATGACAAAGAATTGCAATTTGCCATAAAAGGAGATGCAAAAGAAGAGTATCCAGCTATATTAAAAGTTATGGATATTTTACAAGACCAAAAAATCAATAGCTTCAATTTAATTACTGGTTTAAGAGCAATAGATAAATAACTAAAAAAATACACTAAAATGGCTGAATTAAATACCGGCGACGGTGGAGGCAAAAAAGGTGGAAAAGTAAGAAGTAAAAAATCAAACTCAAAAGTAGATTTAACTGCTATGGTAGATTTGGCCTTCTTATTGATTACGTTCTTTATGCTTACCACGTCCTTGTCTAAACCGCAATCTATGAATTTGGGTTTGCCGGATAAAGAAGAGGATAAAAATAAAGATAAGCCACTTAAAGTTGACGAAAATCGTACGATGACAGTGATGTTAGGAGATAATGATAAAATGGTTTATTATATGGGTTTATTGGCTACTCCCAAGGTAGGTCCAACAGAAATTTCGTATGGTAAAGAAGGTATTCGTAAAGAATTGTTGAAAAGAAAAAAATCAGTAGTTGAATACACTGGAAACAAAGACAAAGGTCTGATCGTAATTATCAAACCAAGTAAGAAATCAAATTACCGTAACTTAGTAGATATTCTAGACGAGATGAACATTGTTGGAGTACCTTCAAATGCAATTGTAAATGATTTTTCTCCGGAGGAACTAAAATTGTTAGAAGGTAAATAAGGAAAGTCTTATTGCTCAATAACCTAATAATTAAGAAATATGAAATTAGATATTTTCACAAACCAATGGCTTGATATTGTATTCGAGGGTCGTAACAAAGCTTATGGAGCTTATGATCTAAGAAAATCAAATACCAAGACTACAGTGAGGGCGCTTATATTTGGAGCAATTGTTTTTGCTTTAGCTGTTAGTACACCGCTTATTTTAAGTTTACTTCCAGATTCAGCTGAAAATGATGCTGCTTTAGATCAAAAAATTGTAAGTATTAAACTGCCACCTAAGAAGGAAGAAATTAAGAAAGATCTACCGCCTCCTCCGCCACCACCTCCAAAAGTTGATCAAGTAAAATTTGTGAAACCAGTGGTTGCAAAAGCTGAGGAAGTTACAGAAGAGCCGCCTAAAACTATCGAAATAAAAGATAAAAAATTAGGAGCTGAGACTATAAAAGGAGATCCAGACGCAGTATTGACGGTAGAACCTGTTGGTAATGGCCCAAGTGCTGTTGTTGAAGAAGATAACCAAATTTATAACACAGCAGGGATTGAAGTTAAACCCGATTTTCCGGGTGGAATTGATAAATTTTATAAATTTGTCGGTAGTAATTTCCAACCACCAGAAGAAGGAAATGGAGGTAAGGTCTATGTTACTTTTGTAGTTGAAAAAGATGGTTCATTAACTGATATCAAAGTAATACGAGATATTGGTTATGGTACAGGAAAAGAAGCTATACGTGTTTTGAAAAAGTGTCCTAGATGGTCGCCTGGAGAACAAAATGGTAAAAAAGTTAGAGTGCTTTATTCTCTTCCTATTACTATTCAATCTCCAGAATAATGTTAGTTAAGACATTCAAAAATATTCAGAAGAAATCGCTTAAAGAGCGATTTCTTCTCGTTATAGGAATTTTGTTTTTTTTGGTGTATCTTGTATTGGGTTTAGTTATTATATTTTGGAAAGCTTTTCCATTAAATATGGCACCTGGTTATAGAATTGCTTTTGGGGTCATTCTAATTGTATATTCGTTTTTAAGATTTCTAAGGTTTTTTAATTCTAATGAAGAATAGTATGTCTAAAAATAGTGCAATTTTAGTTTTTTTTGTTAGTGCTGTTTTACTTTCGGCCTGTAATCAAAAGGAACAAAAGAAGCAAGGTCAAGAAACAATATTGAAAGGCTCTACATCGATTTTTGTAGATGAGACCTTAATGCCTGTACTTGAAGAACAGGTTGCTGTTTTTGAAAGTAACTATGAGGCTAAAATTAAACTTATTCCAAAATCTGAAGTAGAAGCAGTGAATGCTTTAGTTGACGAAAAATCAGCCATTGCAGTTTTGGCTAGAAAGTTATCTGGTGAGGAAATGAAAATATTTGATCAAAAGAAGATTATTCCTAAAGTGACTAAATTTGCCACAGATGGAGTGGCTTTAATTTCGAATATTAAAAGCAATGATACATTAGTTGATTTGAAAGAGGTCATCAATTTCATGCAAGGAAAACCAAGCACTACAATTAAAGGGCTTGTTTTTGATAATCCAAATTCAAGTACGGTTAGTTATATGAATGCTTTGGCAGGACTTAAGACGATTCCACAAAAAGGTGTTTTTTCATTTAAAACAAATGATGAAGTGATTAAATACGTTTCTGAAAATGAAGGTATGGTCGGGATAGTTGGCGTTAATTGGCTTTTTCAACCTATGCCTGATATGCAAAAGTATATTGATAAAATTAATATCATGAGTGTAAAAGGATTTAAAAACGAAAATTATTATGAGCCTTCACAAAACAATATTGCCGAAGGTACTTATCCTTTGGCACGCGATTTGTATATAATAAATTGTCAGGGATATTCTGGTTTAGGAATGGGATTTGCCTCATTTGTTGCTGGGGACATCGGACAAAGAATAATTTTAAAATCTGGTTTGCTCCCAGTGCGTATTCCAGCAAGGAATATCACTATTAAGAGAAAGACCAAGAGTAATATTAAAAAATAAACATAAATAAAGATGAATAAATTTAAAATTTTCAGTGTTGCTTTATTGGCTTCGGTAAGCTTAAGTCAAGCTCAAGATTTGAATCAAGCAAAAAAAGCAATAGACGCAGAGCAGTTCGAAAGTGCAAAATCGATGTTAAAAACAATTGTAAACTCTAAACCGTCAAATGGTAGAGCTGCTTTTTTATTAGGTAATATTTATTTAACTCAAAATGTTGAAGATAGTGCTAAAATCTATTTTCAAAAAGGTTTGACAGGTAGTGAAGGCGGTAAGCTTAACTACATTGGTTTAGGACAAATGGATCTTGACAATGGAAACTCAGCCGCTGCACAAGCAAATTTTACTTTGGCTACTAAGGACGTTAAAAAGAAAGATGTAGAAGAGTTTGTTTATATTGGTAAAGCATATATGAATTCTACAAAACCGGATTATAAAAGTGCAATTGCAATTTTGAACAGAGCCAAAATTAATAATCCGCAAGATGCTCAAGTTTTACTTGAACTTGGGAATGCTTTTTATGGCGACAAAAACCAAAATGAAGCGTATGTTTCATACCGTAATGCTTTTCAAGCAGATGCAACCTTAATAAGAGCTAAAATGCAATTAGGTGTTTTACTTAAAGGAGCTAAAGCGTATACTGAAGCTGTAAAAGCATATGATAATGTAATTGCGACTAGTCCTAATTATGGACCGGTTTATCGTGAATTAGCTGAAACTTATTATTTATGGGGAAGAAATGAACCTGCAAAAGGTAAAGAATATTTGAAAAAAGCATTAGATTATTATGAGAAATATATGAGTTTAACAGATTATTCGTTAGCCTCTCGTATGCGTCATGCTGATTTTCTAATCTTGGCAGGTGATTACGTGGCATTGGAAGCGGAAGCCAATAAAATGAAGAAATTAGATAATGTTAATCCTAGAATTCTTAGGTATTTAGGATATTCTGCATATGAAAATGGAAATGTTGATGTTGCGATAAAATCATTAGAAAGTTTTATTTCTAATCCAACAAATAAAATAATTGCAAAAGATTACATGTATTTAGGTTTTACCAGAATTAAAAAAGCAATAAGTGCAGATGGTAAATCTATTGACGCAGCTCTATTCAATAAAGGTATGATGGATGTTAAAAAATCTGTTGAAATGGAAATCACAATGACTAATGATCTTCAGGATACTGGTAAAAAATTGTTTGAGCAAAAATTTTATAACGAAGCAGCAGCTGTTTTTGAGCTAGCAACAACAAATAAAGAATCTAGAAATTACTTACTTGATAATTTCTATTTAGGAAACTCTATTTATTTTTATAATACTAGAAAGGATGTTGTTAAAGTAGATGCAGTAGCACTTCAAAAAGCAGATGTAGCATTTGGAAACGTTATCGAAGCATCTCCAACTACTCAAGACGCATATATCTATAGAGCTAGAACAAATAGATTATTAGAAAAAGATGATTTAACAATTAAGTTTTATGAAGCTTATATTAAAGTTGTTACAGATAAAGGTGCCGAAGAATTAGCTAAACCGGCTACTAAAACAAAATTAATAGAGGCAAACAACAACATTGCTGTAATCTATTCTAAAACGGATAAAACGAAAGCAAAAGAATATCTAAACAAAACGCTTGCTATTGATCCAGCTAATCAATACGCTTTAGACGCATTGAAATCGTTGAAATAATTTACATATTTCATTACCTAAAAACCGATAGTTCATAAGGACTATCGGTTTTTTTTTGAGCATAAACAGTAGGATTAATTGCTAGGATTAATCCCGCTATTTGCTCTATCTTTTTTAAGTTCAAAAAATGCCCTTAAAAAAGGATGTCACTTCTATCGGGGCTAGCAGCTATAATTAGTGATTTTCAGAAAGCATTTTTAAAAATTCAAATTAACTCCTTTTCTAATTAACTATCTTTGCACTTTAAAATTAAATAATGTTATCAAAAGAAATACAATTAGAAGTTAATAAAGGCGCAATGCTTCCATTGATGGAAGAGTTCTACACCATTCAAGGTGAAGGGTTTCATACCGGTACAGCGGCGTATTTTATTAGAATAGGAGGATGTGATGTTGGTTGCCATTGGTGCGATGTTAAGGAAAGTTGGAATGCTGAATTACACCCGCCAACAAGTATAGATTTGATTGTTGCCAATGCAAATAAATATGCGGACACGGTTGTAGTTACTGGTGGAGAACCTTTGATGTGGGATATGACTTTGCTAACGGACAGGCTAAAAGAACAAAACTTACGCGTACATATTGAAACCTCAGGAGCTTATCCGCTTTCAGGAACTTGGGATTGGATTTGTCTTTCGCCAAAGAAAAACAAATTACCCACAGAAACTGTTTATGAAAATGCACATGAACTGAAAGTAATTATTTATAATAAACATGATTTTATTTTTGCAGAAGAACAAGCCGAAAAAGTAAATCCAAATGCTATTTTATTCCTTCAGCCAGAATGGAGTAAAAAAGAAGAGATGACACCATTAATCGTGGAATATGTAATGAACAATCCGAAATGGCGTGTATCATTACAAACACATAAATATTTGAATATCCCTTAATAAACAAATACCCCAAGCTGTAATTACATTTTGGGGTATTTTGATAAAAGAGTACAGCTGAGCTACCAGTCTTTTTGTTTTTTCAATTCGATAATATGCGTTAAATGATGGTTTCCATGCCATGCATAGGTTCCTATTATTTCCTTGATTTTAAATTCGCTATTATGTTCCGGATGAATAAAGGTTTTTTCTAAATCTTCTTCATTTAAACTTTTCATTAAATATGCTAATCTATAATGTAATCCTTCTAGAAAAGACAATGTGGGTTGAATTGGCATGGCTAAATTATCATGCATTTCTGCCCAACGGTCTTCATGATAGAATTTTATTATGGGTTTATCTTCTGTCAAAGCCCATTTGATTCTAATGAAACAATTCATGTGGCTATCGGCGCAATGATGAATCACTTGTCGAACGGTCCAGCCATCTTGTCGATAAGGCGTGTCGAGTTGTTCGTCTGTTAAATAAATCACTTCTTTATTTAGTCGTTCTGGGAAACTTTCGATTTCAGCTATTTTTTCAGCCAGATAATTATTGGAATAGAATTCTGGCGTAATAAATTTTCCAATGGGGTAACGTAATTTTTCTATTTCTGAATTTTCCATAATAATGTGATTAGTCTTTATTCCTGGCTCTTTCTTCTTTTTCTAAATCGAAAGCTTCGCTAAATAATCATAATGCTCACCTTCAAGAATTAATTCGCATTGAAATCCATTATCTAAAGCAGCATTTTGCAAAGTATTATAATCAATGAACATCCAATCGAATGGTTTTTCCTTTTCTCCTTTATAGGAGATATTAAAAACAATTTCGCCATAATATTCCTTTTTTGAAGGAATCCACTTCCCGCCATCTTCATCATCATCAAACATATAAATTATATCAGAACTGTCCAATAGAATTTGTCCGCCAGGATTTAATAAAGATTTTAGTTTTAGAAGGAAACTTGGAATATTTTTCAATTTCCCACACATTCCAGCTCCATTCATTAAAAGTAATATTGTGTCGTACTTTTCATTCTCTAGTGTCATCACATCCTGAACTTTTGCATTCTTTAATCCACGAAGTGTACATGCTTGGATTGCATTTGCAGAAATATCAATTGAAGTAACATCTAAATTCCGTTCGTTTTGTAAAGACAAACTATGGCTACCTGCGCCACAACCTACATCTAGGATTTTACCTTTGGCAAGTTGTAATGCTTGTTGTTCCATTTCTGGCATTTCATCATAAGAGCGAAATAAATAGGCGACGGACATTTCATCTTCTTCAGAAATGGTAGTCTCCGTGATTAAATCTTCGGGAGCATTATTAGTTTGATAATCGAGTATGGCTTTGCCAAAAAGGTCTTTCATTGTTTGTAATTCAAAATTCAACATTCATTAATCTATAATCCTCGTTCAAAAAGTGTTAGTTTTGTAGAAAATTTAAACTTTCAAATTGAAACCTACTTTAAACGAACTTCCTAAAGAAGCCAAAGATAAGCATATCGAAAACAAAAAGTATTTTGATAAGCTGAAAAAGAAGACGCCAAAGAATTTAGATTATGTAATGCAGGATTTACATGACGCTGAATTCAAAAAAACAGATTGTTTAAAATGTGCCAATTGCTGTAAAACAACTGGGCCACTATTTACTTCAGCTGATATTGAGCGTGTGTCGAAATATTTGAGACAAAAGCCGCAGCAATTTATAGAACAATATTTGCGTGTTGATGAAGACCAGGATTATGTTTTGCAAAGTGTACCATGCACTTTTTTAGATTATGAAAATGCTTGTATGATTTATGATGTCCGACCAAAAGCGTGCCGGGAATTTCCGCATACGGATAGAAAGAAATTTCAACAAATTACAGATCTAACTTTGAAAAATGTTGCTATATGTCCAGCAGCTTTTAATATTGTGGAGGAGATGAAAAAAAAATTGCCGCTATAATATGACTTTTAGATGGTAATTCTTGATGATTATTTTGTTGTTATTTGTAGATCAAATATTTTTCTCTCATTTTTTTAAACTCATTAAGTCCTTTCTTCCAGCTTTCTCTGATTTCCTTTTCCGAGTTTCCACTTTCTATTTGCTGCTGAAGTTTCTTAGTTCCGGCTAATTTTGTAAAAAAAGAATTAAAGAATTTGGTTTTGTCAGGGGTTGCAGTATAGGCTTTAATAAGCCATTTCAATTCCAGTTTATTCACTCTTAGATATGTTGACAAATCTTCACCATAGCAAAGTACTCCATTATAAACTGGGTTTTGGGCACCTAAATTTGGTTTTGGAGTAAATGTAAAATCACTCTTTGGCAAATAAGGTGAGCCATAAATTTGAAATTGTTTTTCGGTACCGCGACCCACACTGACATTCGTCCCTTCAAAAAGACATAAACTTGCATATAAATTTACCGCTTGATCGTTAGGAAGATTTGGTGATGGTTTTATTGGTAAACTGTAATTCATTTTTCTATTGTAATAAAGACATTGAATCACTGTCAATTTACATTGAATTCCATTCTTCAGCCATTTTTCTCCATTTATCATTTGTGCATATTCACCAATAGACATTCCGTGAAGTAAAGGAATTGGATGCATACCCACGAAACTCGTGAATTCTTTTTCTAAAATTGGTCCGTCCACTATACTTCCATTAGGATTGGGTCTGTCAAGAATGAGTAGTGGAATATTGTTTTCGGCGCAAGCTTCCATAATATAATGTAAGGAGGAAATATAGGTGTAAAATCGAGCACCCACATCTTGCAAGTCAAAAACCATAATTTCTATTCCAGCTAATTGTTCTGGTTTTGGTTTTTTATTGTCACCATAAAGCGAAATGATTGGCAATCCTGTTTTAGGATCCCTTCCGTCAACAACATGTTCGCCGGCATCTGCAGTTCCGCGAAAACCGTGTTCGGGAGCAAAAATGGTTTTGATTGCAATGTCTTTTCCTAAGAGAAAATCGACTAAATGAGTTTTGTTTGATAATATACCAGTTTGGTTGGTTACAATGCCAATTTTTTTATCTTTTAATAATGGTAGATAAGTATCAAAATTATCAGCGCCAGTTTTAATATCATTCTTGGAAATACTTGTTACTTTTATTAAACTGTCGTTTTTCATTTCCTGCGCTTGCGTTTTTTTGGTCGTACAGGAGATTAGAGTAGTAAATAAAAATAAAAGCGAAAATGTATTTTTTATAAATGGAGCCATGTGATAAATCATAATAAAATTAATGTGTATTAGTGTAATTCGTGTTTTAGCTGTATTTTTGGCACAAGCGACGCAAACTGGCTTAGCAAATCTAAAATAGAAATTGAATCAACTTGAATTTAGAATACTTCATCGCCAAAAGACTCATTACGGCTAAAGATTATAAAAGTAGCATATCTGCACCAATTATAAAAATTGCAATTTCGGCAATTGCTATTGGTATGATCATGATGATTATTTCTGTTGCAACGGGAATTGGGTTGCAACAAAAAATTAGGGAAAAGGTTTCTGCTTTCAATGGGCATATTATTATTTCGAATTACGACAACAATCAATCGGAAGTTACGCTGGTGCCTATTTCCAAGAAGCAGGATTTTTATCCAAAGTTTAATTCCGTTCCAGGAATAAGTCATATTCAAGCCATCGCGACTAAAGCCGGGATTATAAGGACCGAAACAGCTTTTGAAGGAATTATTCTAAAAGGAGTTGGAAAAGATTACCAATGGAATAACATTAAAGAATATCTGGTTTCGGGTAAGTTGCCTGATTTTTCTAAAGACCTAAATCAAGAAGTGCTGATTTCTCAATTCCTAGCTAATAGACTAAATCTGAAAGTTGGCGATTCCTTTAATACTTTCTTTATCAAAGAAGGTCAAAATAAACTACCTAACATCCGAAGATTCAAAATCACGGGCATTTTTAACTCAGGATTTCAAGAATTTGATGCTACTTATGTAATAGGTGACATAAGGCACCTACAACGCATCAATAAATGGAGTCCAAACGAAGTGGGGGCATTCGAAGTTTTTGTAAATGATTTCAATAATATAAAAACAACCGGTGAGCAGGTCTATGAGCAAACTGCCTCAACGCTTGATACAAAAACCATAATTGAAAAATACAGCTACATATTTGAGTGGCTTCAATTATTCGATTTCAATATCATAATCATACTAGTAGTTATGATCTTGGTGGCAACAATTAACATGGTCGTTGCGCTATTAGTTCTTATTCTCGAACGAACCCAGATGATAGGGATACTAAAAGCAGTAGGAGCCGATAATTGGGCCGTCAGAAAAATATTTCTCTACAACGCATTTTACCTTATAGTACGAGGGTTGTTTTGGGGGAATCTTATAGGGATATCGTTGTTGTTAATTCAGCAACATTTTGGTATAATCAAACTCAACCCGGAAAATTACTATGTCAACCAAGCTCCAGTGTATCTTAATTGGGGTTACATACTGTTATTAAATTTACTTACGGTTACCGTTTGTTTCCTAGTGTTGCTAATTCCTTCCTATATAATAACCAAAATATCTCCGGTAAAAGCCATCCGTTTCGATTAGACAATCATTTGGGCGTTTCCCTTTATAAAAAAGAGGCTATTATCAATAAAGGTAATAGCCTCTTTTTTATAAACGGTCGGGCTATTCGCTACAAGTCCTCGTCAAGTTGCGTTTCCCTCCAATTTTCTGCGGGCTTTCCACTGCTATCCCTAACGCGGGCAACTAACCAGCGACTTTATTATTTCTATGAAGGGAAAATTTCTAGCAGCTAGGTCTATTTCATTCCATTTTCTTGTGGGTTTTACTTTCCTTTCTTAACCCAGTACAACATACCGCTCACTTTGTCACTTCGAAAAGAGAGACCTCATTGACTAGTATTCATTTGTTACCTTATATATAGGACTGTACTTTTACTACCTATATATAATGACAA
>NZ_JADOVD010000020.1:0-35607 GCF_015752245.1 Flavobacterium sp. CG_9.10 | reverse complement strand
CCCATCTCTTTGCGAACCGCCGTATACGAGACCCGTACGTACGGTGGTGTGAGAGGCGCACTCCGTCAGTTACTGGCGGAGCCGTCTACTCGATTGGCAGAAGATTTAATTCTCCGTTTTGATTCTTAAAGGCAGTATTTTCTCAATTGTCAATTTTGTGATTTTATGAATAGTTAAGTTGTCAAAACCTTTTTTAATATTCAAAACAACTTTTTTTGTTAAAATCTTTATTCCATTACTGTTACAAACAAAATATGATTTTGGCGAAGCCAAAATCATATTTTATTAGAAAATTTATTTGTCATTCATAAGTTTTGAAAATGCTTCAAATAAATTATAAATGCTTCTTTCATTTTCAACTGGATATTCAGCACCTTGATGTAAAGCATTTCCTTCTCCTCTGTATGCTTGTATTCTTAAAACATCAGCTTTGGGCCAATCTTTTAAACTACTTCGGTTTTTTTGTTCAATGTATGATATTCTTAAATTTCCAACTTCAATGTAAATATTTCCTTTTGAATCAGTTTTGGTTTCCATTTTATTTCTTTATGAATTTATTGGTTACTATTTTATTGCCATCTTTTATTTTGATAATGTATATTCCGCTTGTCAAATCAGAAACCATTATTTGTCCATTTGTAATAGTGCCTGAAATAATTTTTGAACCCAACAAATTAAATATTTCATAGTTTAAAAAAATATTGGTATTTGCTACATTTAAAATGTCTTTAACAGGATTTGGGTAAATTTTAAGTTTATCTATTTCAAATTCGTTATTTGATAATGGTGCTGTTCCTCCCAATAAACGTGCTATGCTGCGGCGTGTGTTATCTATTGTATTAAAAAAAGAACCTACTACTAATATCTTCCCATCTGTTTGTAAATCTATATCGTTTACATATGAACTGGCAAGTGTATTGTTTGGGCTTGCTTCCGTTAAAAATGAGGTATCCTTAGTGCCATCATTATTTAAACGAATAAGATTATTTGCGATGATACCATTATAATTTGTGAATGATCCACCTATTAAAATTTTACCATCTGCTTGAATTTTTATTTTCGAAATTGATTTATCAAAACTTGTACCTACAATTATAAACGAGCTATCTATTGTACCGTTGGAATTTAAACGTATTATTCTTTTAGCTGGTGTGCCGTTATAATTCATAAAATTTCCACCAACTAAAATTTTATTATCAGATTGTACTGTTATATCATATATTATATTATCAAAACCACTTCCAATTTGAAAAGAATTGTCAATGCTACCATTTGCATTTAACCTAATAATTCTATTAGATGAAACTCCATTATAAGTTGTAAAATTTCCACCAACTAAAATTTTACCATCAGTTTGTAGTACAATTGTTGTGATTCCAAGATTAAAGCCAGTATTTGAAACAAAAGAATTGTCGACTGTCCCATTGTTATTTAAACGAATAATACGAGCTGATGGAATACCATTGTAATATGTATAGTTAGTTTCACCTAGTATTATTTTACCATCGGGTTGCAGACAAATTAGATAAGTACTATAATTTTGCAAACTACTTGTAGAAAATGAATTATCTATACTTCCATTACTATTCAAACGAGTAATATATTTGGTAAATTGTACACCATTATAATATGTGAAATAACCACTAACTAAAATTTTCCCATCTGGTTGTGGTACGATACATCTAATATAAGGATTTGCACCTGTGAAGCCTGTTCCTGATGAAAATGAAGAATCAACATACCCATTATTATCTAAAAGCACAATACTGTTAGCTATTGAGCTGTTATAAGTTTCACTATTACCGCCAACTAAAATTTTTCCGTCTGATTTTATAGCAATTGCCATTACATAATTTGGTACAGATGAATCAGGATAAATTCCAACTTTATTTGCAAAAGATGTAAAAAAGCTCCCATCATCGTTTAATACTCGAATTCTATTTGAGTTTAAAGGACCTGAAACAGTATTGACTGTTGAATTAAAACTTCCGCCAATCAAAATTTTAGCACCTACTGCAATTGATAATACGGAATTATCCAGTCCGTTACCGCTCGAAATGAATGTGGTATCTACTGTGCCGTTTGCATTTAATTGGGTTATTTTATTAGAAATTACTCCTTTATAAGTTGTATAATTTCCACATATAATTATTTTATCATTAACGAGAGGATAAATACTATAAACAGTTGAATTGAATCCAGTTCCAATTCCAAAAGTATTATTAATGGTGCCATCATTATTTAATTTTATGATTCTATTTGCAGACACTTGGGTTGATACTCCGCTAACTATTGCGGTACAAGTGGTAAAATCGCCACCTACAACAGAACTACCATCTGAAAGCAAAGCAATCTTATTAACATTATTATTAAAAGTAGTAAAAAAGGACGTATCAAGAGCGCCATTACTATTAAGACGGACAATTCTATTTTTATTAGAACCGTTATATAATGTGAAAGAACCACCAATTAACATTTTACCATCTGTTTGTATAGCAATGCTTTTAATACTATTGTTGAAGCCTGTACCTACTAAAAATGAAGTGTCAATGCTTCCGTTACTATTTAATCGAACAATTTTACTAACAGAATTACCATTATAGGTTGTAAAATCGCCGCCAATTATAAGTTTACCGTCTGATTGAATAGCAATTGCGAGAACATTACCATTAAATCCACTACCAATTATAAAAGAACTATCAATGCTACCGTCTGTATTTAAAAGAATAATTCGATTTGAAGTATTTCCATTATAATTGGTAAAATTGCCACCAACCATAATTTTACCAGTAGATGTTTCAATAATGCAATTAACTGAATTGTTAAAACCAATTCCAGTATTAAAACTTGTATCAATACCACCATTAATGTTAATACAAGCTATATTATTGGCAGTTGTACCAAAATAAGATGAAAAGAAACCTCCTAAATAGATTTTGGCGAATGATGAATACATTACTGAATTTACCACATCAGTAGATTGACTAAAACCTGAATTATTGGAATTATTAAAAGTGAGGTCAACATCCGCTGGATTTTGTGAAAAGCTACAATATCCAATAAGCATAAAAATAATCAGTAATTTTTTTTTCATTTTATTATAAATTTAATTTGCCCACTTTCAGATTCTTTTTAGTCGCTGTTTCGGCTTTTCCGACTTTTAGTTTCAAATTTTTTAGTTTTCGAGAAGTTTCCTTTTAGCCCGAACGCTGGTCAAAATTTTCTGCCAACTTGCATATAGGCGAAATTAAACTTCGTATATACACCCAATTCTGGGTAGATTGGCGAAGTTTTGTTTCGCTTTATTTATTTTCAAATATATTGAAAAATTCTTACAAATCATCAAAAGGACTTTTAATTTGTTGAATGCTTTTGGTACTTACATGTGTGTAGATTTCAGTAGTTTTGCTACTGTTGTGACCTAATAGTTCTTGTATATATCTAAGATCAGTTCCACTTTCTAATAAATGAGTGGCATAACTATGGCGCAACCAATGTAGCGTAACGGGCTTTTTAATATTGGCTTTTACTATGGCTTGTTTTAGGATGAGTTGCAAACTCCGAGCGTCATAGGGTTGTCCTGTTCCTCGTCCTTCAAATAAATAAGCAGTTGGTTTATAAACGGTATAATAGTCACGCAGCATTTCTAAAATTTTAGGACTCAAAGGTACAATTCGGTCTTTTTTCCCTTTTGCATTTTTGAGTAATACAATATTCCTTTGCGAGTCAATATGAACGGGCTGCAGTGCTAATAATTCACCGCAACGTAAGCCACAACTATAAATTAATGATAGCATCATTTTATGTTTGATATTGCTGTGGGCATTCAAGATTAATTTTATTTCCTCTTTACTTAAAACATTAGGTAATAGTTTAGCTCGTTTTGGCCGGTGAATTTTGTCAATATCGATTTTGGTTTCTCTAACTGTTATGAAAAATAATTTGATAGCGTTCACCGTTTGATTCTGGTAGGAAGCCGAAAGATTGTTTTTTAAAATATACTCGTTATTATATATTATCACGTCCTCATTATTGATTTCTACAACTGGTTTTTCGCTGTGGAAAATCAAGAAAGATTTTAAGGCTTCGCAATAGGTAGTTATGGTACTTTCGCTATAGCGTTTGGAACGCATCCATTGTTTGAATTTTTGTATTTGAACAATTCCTTCAGGTGAAGGGAGCGAATATGACGGAGGTTCTATCTTGAAACGTTCTCGGTTTTCGATTGTATCTGGGATGTGCCAAACCGTTTTCTGATGACTCCATCGTACTCCTTCTATTTGTTTTACACGGGCAATCAGGTCTTGACTTTTTTCAAAATAAACGGCGATTCTATTTTCGCTATTGTGTTGTATCAATTTTGCTGCCCAAGTCATATCGTGTTGATTTTCTGATTGAAAGATACTATTTTTTTATAAATATTCCTTTATTACACCAATGGTTCTTGCAGTATAGCAGCTTTTTTGCGTGAGGGATAGCAGTGAAATTCCTTTTTCGTCAGTTCGAGTTTCCGCTTTTTAGCGGAAGTATCGAGAACAAGAAAAAGATTGCAACGGATAGCCCGACCTGTAGTCTCGTTTTTTGGGACGAGACGGAGGGGCACGCCCAAATGATTTAAGATTGTAGAGGAACGATTTTTGATTTTACAGTTGGTAGTAACGATTCCTTACATACATCAGAAAGTTTTGTGTTATCGCCTCAATTTGTGAGGAAATCCCAAATCTGAATTAATTTTTCCAGTTATCTAATTATCTAATTTTCAAATTAACCTATCTTTGCCCGCCGAACAATCGGTAGAAAAACGTTACTATGAAGTTTGATTTATTGAAAACAGACCCGCAGTCAAAAGCTAGAGCGGGAACTATTACTACTGATCACGGTGTGATTGAAACACCTATTTTTATGCCTGTGGGTACGGTAGCCTCTGTAAAAGGGGTGCATCAACGGGAATTGAAAGAAGATATAAATCCGGATATTATCTTGGGAAACACCTATCATTTATACTTGCGTCCGCAAACCGAAATTCTGGAGAAAGCCGGTGGATTGCATAAATTCATGAACTGGGACCGTAATATTTTGACGGATTCTGGCGGATACCAAGTGTATTCGCTATCGGCCAACCGAAAAATTAAGGAAGAAGGGGTGAAGTTCAAATCGCATATTGACGGTTCGTATCACTTTTTTACCCCAGAGAATGTGATGGAAATTCAACGTACCATAGGTGCCGATATTATCATGGCTTTTGATGAATGTACGCCTTATCCTTGCGATTACCGTTATGCACAACGCTCGATGCACATGACGCACCGCTGGTTAGACCGTTGCATCAGTCACTTGGATAAAGTGCCATTGAAATACGGTTACGACCAAACGTTTTTCCCAATTATTCAGGGAAGTACGTACAAAGATTTACGAAGACAATCAGCCGAATATATTGCGAATTCCAATCAACAGGGAAATGCCATTGGTGGACTTTCAGTTGGGGAACCGGCAGAGGAAATGTACGCGATGACGGAAGTAGTTTGTGAAATTTTACCAGAAGACAAACCGCGTTATCTGATGGGCGTGGGAACTCCAATAAATATTCTCGAAAATATTGCGCTTGGAATCGACATGTTTGACTGTGTGATGCCTACGCGTAATGCCAGAAACGGAATGCTTTTTACGGCGAACGGTTCTATAAATATCAAAAACAAAAAATGGGCCGATGATTTTTCTCCTATTGACGAAATGGCCATCACTTATGTAGATACGGAATACACCAAAGCGTATTTGCGTCACCTTTTTGCTGCCAATGAATACCTAGGGAAACAAATTGCCACAATCCATAATCTTGGGTTTTATATGTGGTTGGTTCGTGAGGCTAGAAAACATATCTTAGCAGGCGATTTCAAACCTTGGAAAGAAATGATGGTGAAGAATATGAGCCAAAGATTGTAAATTTGTTGATTTGTTTATTCGTTGATTTGTTTAACTGAATAACCTATTAATTGATTTAACTGTTTAAGCGTTTAACTGTTTAACCGAATAACCAAATTAACGAATAACCGATTCACCATTTTAACGAATGACCAAATAAACGATTAACCGAATAAACCTTTATGTTAACAATAATAGACAAATACATCCTAAAAAGATATTTAGCCACGTTTTCGGCTATGTTGTTAATGTTCATACCTATAGGAATTGTTATTGATGTTTCGGAGAAGATCAATTTCATGCTGGAGAATAAAGTTCCCTTTGTGGAAATTGCCATCTACTATTATAATTTCACGATTTATTTTGCGAATTCCTTATTTCCGATCTTTTTGTTTTTATCGATTATCTGGTTTACTTCAAAATTAGCCAACAACACCGAGATTATCGCCGTTTTAAGTTCGGGTATTTCGTTTACCCGATTTTTAAGACCTTACGTGATTGGCGCTTCCATTGTTTCGGTTTTTGTTTTATTGATGGGATTTTTTATTGTTCCAAAAGCCAGCGAAGGCTTCAATAACTTTAGATACACCTATTTAAAAACGGGAGGAAGAGAAGCCATGCGAGGCGATGACACTGATGTTTACAGACAAATTAGCGATACTGAATTTATCTATGTCAATAGCTTTAATCCATTGTCTAAGATTGCTTTTAATTTTTCATTGGAGAAATTTAAAGAGCAAAAATTAGTTTACAAAATTACCGCAAGCAGAATAAAATGGAACCCAAAGACGCGTAATTATACGATGTATGATTATACGAAAAGAACAGTCGGGGTATTGAATGATAAAATTGAAAAGGCACCGGAAAAATTAGCGAAGTTTAATTTTGATTTAGAAGATTTAGCACCTGTGGTCTATATTGCCGAGACTTTGACTTTGAATAAATTAATCAAATTTATTGACAAAGAACGAAAGCGTGGCTCCTCGAACATCAATGTCTATTTAGTGGTTTTGTACAAAAAATTTAGTGTTCCGGTATCAGCTTTTATTCTAACGATTATTGCAGTTTCGGTGTCATCGATGAAACGTCGAGGCGGGATGGGAATAAATCTTGCCATAGGAATTGCATTGGCTTTTGCCTTTGTTTTCTTTGATAAAATATTTGGAGTATTGGCCGAGAAATCGAGTATTCCCCCATTTTTGGCCGTTTGGTTGCCCAATGTTGGTTTTGGGATATTAGCCATTTATTTATTACGGAATGCAAAACGATAAAATCAAGAGTTACTTAAACCTCCATTTGATTGTCTTTATTTGGGGTTTTACCGCCATTTTAGGCGCTTTAATCACCATAACTGCAGATTCTTTAGTTTGGTATCGAATGTTTTTTGCCAGTGTTTTTTTATCGCTATTTATTATATTCAAAAAGAAATCATTTCGGATTCCAATGAAATCTTTCCTCAAATTGATTTTTGTGGGCTTATTGATAGCGCTGCATTGGATCTTTTTTTTCAAAGCCATTCATGTTTCTAATGTCTCGATTACGCTTTCGGTTTTCTCGTTGGGTGCGTTTTTTGCTTCAATATTGGAACCTATTTTTTATGGCAGAAAAGTGCTTTGGTATGAAGTGTTTTTTGGACTCATTATCATTGCCGGTCTTGGACTGATTATGAAAGTTGAGGTCAATTACTTAGAAGGCATGTTGTATGCGTTGGTGGCCATTATATTAGGTGTTTTGTTTACCCTTATGAATGGGAAATTAATAGAAAACCACGATCCTTCGGTTATTTCTTTTTATGAATTTCTGGCGGGTGTTTTCTTTATCACCATTTACTTTATATTTCAACAAAAATTCTCTTTAGATTTCTTTGTTTTAACAGCCAACAATTGGATTTTAATTCTGATTTTAGCCTCTATTTGTACGGCTTATGCTTTTACGGCATCGGTAAAAGTGATGCAAAAACTGACGCCTTATACGGTAATGCTGACTACCAATTTAGAACCGGTTTATGGCATTATTTTGGCATATTTTATCCTTGGAGGAAAAGAAAAAATGAGTGTTGAATTTTATATCGGAGCCGTAATAATTGTCATCACCGTCATCCTAAATGGTGTGATTAAACATTATAAAAAAGACGATTAAATTGGTTTCTTGGTATTAGTTTTTTTTAAAAAATTTGTAATTTTCCGGTTGGGTGTAATTATAAAGAATAGACGTTGATAACTAAACATAAAATTTAACCACATAGAAAAGTTAAAAAAAAGAGATGAATAGCCCAATGATTAGGTTCACGTAGCTATGTTTTCTTTATGTAGGGTGAAACGACTTTTAAAATACACAAAAACTATGTCTCTATGTGGTGAAAAAAAATTGAACTGCACCCAACGGGTTTATTATTTATTGTTTCTTCCCATTGCCTTTATTTTAAGATTGTATTAAACAAGTAGTTGAATCGAAACTCCGCGTTAAACAGTTCTATTCCAATATTAAATCAGACCTTTGTACTATGAAAAAAAATAAAAAGATAATAGGGTTTTCAATACTTGCTATAATTTTATTCTTTGTGGGGAAAGAGATTTATGATATGAATATCAATCATAATTTTGAGACGATTACGGAAGGAAAAGTTTACAAATCTGGGGTTATTCCGCCGGAGGAATTAGAAAGTTATGTTACCAAATATCATATAAAATCTATTGTCGATTTGCGTTTTCCGGGAACGACAGATTTAAAAAATAATCCTGAAATCCCAGCGGAATTAACCGCTGAAAAAGAGGCCGTAGCAAAAATAAAAGGCGTTAACTATTTTAATAATGGTTCCGATCAAGTTCCAAAACAAGAAAATTTGGACACGTTTTTTAAAATAATGGACAACAAGGAAAATTATCCGGTGCTGATTCATTGTTATCATGGTATCGGTCGTGCCGAAATGTATTCCGCATTGTATCGAATTGAGTATGAAAATTTCACCAATGAAGCGGCGCGTCAAGGAGTAAGAACACTAATAAAATTCAGCTCCTTTGATGATGGAACTCCAAAAGGGGAATATTTAAAAGCCTATCATTCCAGAAAAGAAGTAGCAGCAAAGAAGAACTAATTTAAAATCCAAAAGGCATTCAAATTGATATAGTTAAGATTCTATTTTTAATCTTCGAAAAGAAAGTAAATGTAGCTTTCGTAGGATTTATAATCCAATATTTATCCTTTACAAAGTGTAGTAGGAGACATAAATTAGAAAATAGCCATTTTGAACGATTTAAAATTTTATATTTGCCGTTCGAATTAAAAACAAAACGTAGAAATCCTATGGAATATTTAGATTTTGAACTTCCAATAAAAGAACTAGAAGATCAGTTAGATAAATGTCTAGTTATTGGTCAAGAATCAGATGTTGATGTAACGAATACTTGCAAGCAAATCAACAAAAAACTAGAAGAAACTAAAAGGAGTATTTATAAAAATTTAACAGCTTGGCAACGTGTTCAACTATCGAGACACCCAAGCCGTCCTTATACAATGGACCATGTTCGGGCGCTATGTGGCGAAACTTTCCTGGAACTTTTTGGTGATAGAGGTTTTAAAGATGATAAAGCCATGATTGGTGGTTTAGGAAAAATTGATGGTCAGTCTTTTATGATTGTAGGTCAACAAAAAGGATTTAATACTAAAACGCGTCAGTTCCGTAATTTTGGAATGGCAAATCCAGAAGGGTACCGCAAAGCATTGCGATTGATGAAAATGGCAGAGAAATTTGGCATTCCGGTTTTGACTTTAGTTGATACTCCGGGAGCATATCCAGGTCTTGAAGCGGAGGAACGCGGACAAGGTGAAGCAATTGCTAGAAACATTTTTGAAATGGTTCGTTTAAAAGTGCCAATTATTACAGTTATTGTTGGAGAAGGAGCATCAGGTGGAGCATTAGGAATAGGTGTGGGAGATAGAGTTTATATGATGGAAAACACATGGTATTCTGTTATTTCACCAGAATCATGTTCTTCTATTCTTTGGAAAAGTTGGGAGTATAAAGAGCAAGCTGCTGAAGCTTTGAAATTAACTTCCACTGACATGAAAAAACAAAAATTAGTCGATGATATTATCCCGGAACCATTAGGTGGAGCGCATTACGATAGAGAAACCGCTTTCAAAACCGTGGAGCAATATATCATGAAAGGTTTTAATGAATTGAAAGACTTATCAACAGAGCAATTAATTGCCCAAAGAATGGACAAATACAGTAAAATGGGCGAGTACAAGGAATAAATTTTTATGAAATTAAATTTAATCCGTCTCGTTGACAAACGAGACGGATTTTTTTTTGGTTATAAACAAAAAATAGTTACTTATCAACATTTATTCGTAACAACTCAAACACTATAATTTTTTAATTTTAGCTACTTTCGCTACATGGAAAACTTCAAAAACATAAACCCAGTAAGGATCGATAAATCAACAATAATAAACCTAGAAAAAGGGAAATTACCTCCTCAAGTTTTAGATTTGGAAGAGGCAGTCCTTGGTGCCATGATGATTGATAAAAAAGGGGTAGATGATGTAATTGACATTTTACAGCCTGACGCATTTTATAAAGATGCACATAAATATATTTTTGAAGCTATTGTTCAGCTTTTTACAGAAACGCAGCCTATTGACTTATTGACCGTTTCTGCCCAACTTAGAAAAAATGCGAAATTAGATTTAGCGGGCGGTGATTTTTACTTAATCCAGCTTACGCAAAAAATTTCCTCTTCGGCTCATATCGAATTTCACTCGAGAATTATTCTTCAAAAATACATTCAACGGAGTTTGATTCGGATTTCATCAGAAATCATTGAAGAATCCTACGATGAAACGACTGATGTTTTTGAACTATTAGACAAAGCAGAATCTAAATTATACGAAGTTACTCAAGGAAATGTAAAAAGAAGCTCCGAAACGGCTCAGAGTTTAGTATTGCAAGCCAAAAAACGAATTGAAGAAATTGCCGGTCAAGAGGGATTAAGTGGAGTAGAAACTGGTTTTGAAAAATTAGACAAAGTTACTTCAGGGTGGCAACCAAGTGATTTAATTATTATTGCGGCGAGACCGGGTATGGGTAAAACGGCATTTGTACTTTCTATGGCAAGAAACGTTGCGATAGATTCAGGGAAAGCGGTCGCCTTATTTTCGCTAGAGATGTCCTCTGTTCAGTTGATTACAAGATTGATTTCATCTGAAACTGGCTTGTCGTCTGAAAAGCTTAGAACTGGAAAATTAGAAAAACATGAATGGGAGCAATTAAGTACCAAAGTAAAAGACTTAGAAAAAGCACCACTATATATTGATGATTCACCGTCGCTTTCCATTTTTGATTTAAGAGCAAAAGCAAGACGTTTGGTTTCACAACATGATGTAAAAATTATTATTGTAGATTATTTGCAATTGATGACGGCCGGTGGAAACGGAAAAGGAGGAGGAAACCGTGAACAGGAAATCTCGACCATTTCCAGAAACTTAAAAGCATTGGCAAAGGAACTAAATGTTCCCGTAATTGCACTTTCTCAGTTGTCGCGTGCTGTTGAGACTCGTGGATCCAGTAAAAGACCATTGCTTTCCGATTTACGTGAATCGGGTGCAATTGAACAAGATGCTGATATTGTTTCGTTTATTTATCGACCGGAATATTATAAAATTGACGAGTGGGATGACGATGAACAATCACCAACCGCTGGTCAAGCCGAATTTATTATTGCCAAGCACAGGAATGGTAGTTTAGAAAACGTTCGTTTGAAGTTTATTGGAAATCTGGGTAAATTTGATAACTTGGAAGATCACAGCGGTGGTTACGATGATTTGCCTTCAAAAATGAATCATGATGAAAACGCTTTTATAACCAAATCTTTTCCTTCGGCAAATGAAGCTTTTGGAAGTAATTTGAATGATGATGACGATAGTGATGTCCCGTTTTAGAAAAATAAAATAAATTTTTTGGTTCTTATATAGTACCACTAGAAAAGCCTAAATCATTGAAATGATTTAGGCTTTTTTTTAATAGTATAAATAGGCAATTTGTTTTGTTAAGGTAATATTAATTAGTAGTTTAGCGAATAATTGTTTTTATTTTAAATTACGTAGAAATATGTCTGAAGAAAATTTTACTGAAAACCTAGTCCCAAATAAAGTAACAAACGCAATATCACTTGATGCAGCACAACGCTGGGCTAAGCGTTGGTCTAAAGAAGAGGGTCAATACAATAAACATCATCAGGTGCATGCTTTTCTAATTCCAAAAAAAGACATTCAGGAAGTCTTGACTGAAGGTATAGATGCTGTGAGAGCTTATATTGGTGTGGATGATAAAGGCGTTGAAAAATTAATGATTGTAGGTACTAAATACGATCCTGAAACAAAAATTTATGTAGATATGATCACGAAGCTTGATGTTGAAAATAATACTGTAGTAGCTGATAGTATTTATGATTTTACTCAACCTTGTCCACCAGAGGGTGACCCAAATAGCCCTTTAAATGTTTACAACTAAATGTATTATTTATTTGTATATATCGGAGAATTAATTTTGCTGCTTAATCTAATCCTGTTTGTAAAAGGCTTTCCCAATCAAGGAAGAGCCTATAGGATTTTTACTGGATATTTGGGTATAATTTTAATTATTGAAGTTTTATCGGGGATATTAAAAAGACTACATATTCACAATCTATTCTTATCCCATTTTTATTTTATAGGACAGTTTGTTATACTGAGTTTTTTTTACCTGGCGATTTTAAAGGATACTCATCAAAAAAAAATAATCCAGATTAGTTTTGTCATCGGTTTATTGGCTTTAATGATCCAATACGGGTATGATTCCAGTTTGTTTTTTGCATTCAATTTATTCGAAATAGTAATTACCTCCTTTTTGCTAATTGTGTTTGCTACCTTTCATTTTTACAATATGTTAAATGGAAAAAAAGAGTTCTATTACATCAATACGGGAATTCTAATGTATTTATTTGGAAGTACCATTTTATTTCTTGTAGGGAATTTAACAGCGAAATTAAGTCCTACAATGAGCTATAATACATGGACTTTGAATGCTTTTTTATACATTGTTTACCAATTTTTTGTATTTGTAGAGTGGAAAAAGAGTTTTTCAAATAAGACAGGTCAATAATAAAAGTGATGATGATGAATCAGGCATACGAAAAAGAAATTGTTGCAATCATTTTATATACCTCGGCATTTTTTATAATAATGTCTGTGGTTTTAGTCCTATTTTTTTATTTTTCGAGAAAGAAAATTATCCAAAAGGAATTGGAAAAAAAAGATTTAGAAATCCAGTATCAAAAAGAGCTTTTAAGTGCCGTAATTATTACTCAAGAAGACGAACGTAAACGAATAGCTCAGGATTTACACGATGATATTAGTTCTAAACTTAATATCGTTTCGTTGAATAGTCATTTGCTAACGACGCCCAACTTGTCAGAAGCAGAAGTAAAAGAAATTACAGGGAATATTATCAATCTTACGGGTAAAGCATTGGACAACTCGAGGAAAATTGCTCATGGTTTGTTACCTCCAGTTTTAGATAAATTTGGTCTTCATGCCGGTGTCGAAGAACTATGTTTGGAATTTAGCAGCAGTAAATCAGTAGAGGTCAATTACCAGAATAATGTTCAGTTTAATGATTCAGATAAGGACAAGCATTTGCATGTTTTTAGAGTGTTACAAGAATTAATGAATAATTCATTGCGTCATGGAAAAGCGAGCATAGTTTCCATTCTTTTTGAAGAAAACAATAATGTAAAAACCTGTCGGTATTCTGATAACGGAATTGGATTTGATTTAAAAAACAGTATAAATCAGAAAGGACTTGGGATGAAAAATATTGAAAGTAGGATCGCTTTTTTAAATGGCGTGATCACAATAGATTCGCAGATTAACAAAGGAATTACAGTTGTATTTAATTTTTAAAGTATGAATGATTCTATTAAAATAGTTTTAGTCGATGACGAAATCCTGTTCCGAAAAGGGATTTCTTTCTTGTTGCAAAGAGAGAAAAATTTAGAAATAATATTCGAAGCCTCGAATGGAAGTGAACTTATAACTTTCTTAAAAGAGACGGCTATTTTTCCTGATATTATTATAATGGATCTAAAAATGCCAGAGATAAACGGTGTTGAAGCCACAAAAATCATACACAAAGATTTCCCGGAAATCAAAATTATTGCGTTAACCAGTTATGATTCGAAATCTTTTGTGGCAAATATGATTGATGTGGGGGCAGTTTCTTATCTTATTAAAAATGCTACTCCACAAGAATTAATAACAACCATAAACGAGGTTGCAATAAAAGGGTTTTATTACACAGATTATGTGATGAAAATCATTCAAGATGACGTCTTAACTGTTAAGAAAACCAAAAGTAATTTTGACATTAATTTTCTGACTAGCCGTGAAATTGAAGTACTACAACTCATTTGCAAACAGAAAAATACGGTAGAAATAGGCAGGCAACTTTTTATAAGTCCACGTACTGTTGAGGGACATCGAAATAATTTATTACTTAAAACAGAATCCAGAAATATAGCTGGATTGGTAGTTTATGCCATTCAAAATGAAATCATAGTCCTCGAAGAATAAGGCAAAGTACATTTTGAAAAAATACTTATATTATCAATTAGAATAGTATTAAATACTGAGAAATTGAAAACATAATATATAAAAGGTTATAATTAGTGCAACCAATAAACACAATCCTATTTTTTTAATAATGTTCATGCCATTAAATGGGCTATTATTTTCGTTTAGACTCATCACAAAATTTTTCATTTACTAGATTTATTTAAATTCGATTAGCTAAATTATAAATTATACTTTTCTTGCATATACGTAATTATACGTGTTTTTAGTTTTTTTTAAATGGACAAAATATTTTATAAAGGGAATTAGACATTTTAAATCTTAAATAGGATGCTTGTTATTTTTATTGACTAAATAAATGATTAAATTTGATTACTTTAAATGGCTACTTTATATCTTTTAAGCTAAATGTAATGACCAAACGATTCGTGTATATATTCTTTTTTTTACTTTCCATTGCCGCAAAAGCCTCTTTTATTTTGTTGCCGATGGATGAAACTACGCAACAAAACCATCTTAAAGCATACGGAATTACCTATTGGTGTTTAGACAAAAATTATAAGGCGAGCTGGTTACTGAATTATCGTGGAGGATCATTTCTATTACCCGATGCGCCTGAAATACGCAAAGAATGTCAGATTCGGGGAGTAAGTTTTGAAATCCTTTCCGATAGCGAAGAAGCCAGAATTTTAGATGAAATTTCTAGTCCTTCGCAAAATATGGAAACAGTTATTCTGGAAAAAGCCCCGAAAATTGCTGTTTATACACCCAAAGGAAAACAACCTTGGGATGATGCTGTGACAATGGTTTTGACTTATGCCGAAATTCCATTTACGCCTATTTATGATGAAGAAGTTTTAAGCGACCAACTGCTGCTTTATGATTGGTTGCATTTACATCATGAAGATTTTACCGGTCAATATGGTAAGTTTTTTGGTGCTTACAGAAATGCACCGTGGTATATTGAGCAAAAGAAAGATGCTGAAGCTTTGGCGGCAAAATTAGGATACGCAAAAGTATCTCAAGAAAAAGGAGCGGTTGCTAAAAAAATTAGAGACTTCGTTATAGGTGGCGGATTCATGTTTGCCATGTGTTCCGCGACCGATAGTTTTGATATTGCTTTGGCGGCGGATGGTGTTGATATTTGCGAACCCATGTTTGATGGCGATGCCAGTGCTCCCAATTATCAATCAAAGATTAATTATAGCAATACCTTTGCTTTTAAAGATTTTATTTTAGAGCGAAGACCAGAACAATATGAGTTTTCAGACATTGATATGACTTTGAAAAGAAGAATTCCAATGGAGAAAGATTATTTTACTTTGATGGAATTTTCGGCAAAATGGGATCCAATTCCAAGTATGTTATGTCAAAATCATACGCAACTTGTAAAAGGTTTTATGGGACAAACCACTTCATTCGATACTGCCCTTATAAAATCTAATGTTTTGGTTATGGGAACTTGTGAACTGAACGGTGAAGCGCGATACATTCATGGCGAAAAAGGAAAAGGTATGTATACGTTTTATGGAGGTCACGATCCCGAGGATTTTCAGCACCAAGTGGGTGATCCGCCGACAGTTTTGGATTTGCATCCCAATTCTCCGGGATATCGATTGATTTTGAATAATGTCTTGTTTCCTGCAGCAAGGAAGAAAAAACAGAAAACATAGTCCTATATTTTACTTTACAAAATTCTTTCAACGCTATTGAACGCATGGACTACTCTTTAATTTTACAGGAAATTTATCAAGAAGCTAAAGCAGCTCCTATTATTGGAACAGTCGCCAAAACCATTCCCGAATTGGCTAAAGTAGATCCAAATAAATTCGGAATTCATTTAACGACTATTAATGGAGAAGATTTTGGCATAGGTGACAGTAACGAAAAGTTTTCCATTCAGAGTGTTTCCAAAGCATTGACTTTGACATTAGCTTTTTCTTTTTTGGATGAAAAAATGTGGAAAAGAGTTGGCGTAGAGCCATCAGGTGATCCGTTTAATTCCTTAGTGCAACTGGAATACGAAAAAGGAATTCCAAGAAACCCGTTTATTAATGCCGGAGCAATAGTTATTGCGGATATATTGGTGTCACATTTAAAAAATCCTAAAGAAGAATTCTTAAACTTTATCCGAATGATTTCCGGTAGTCCAACTATTGATTTTAATTTAAAAGTGGCGCAGTCTGAAAAAGAAACTGGTTTTAGAAATGCGGCTTTGGCCAATTTTTTGAAATCATTTGGTACTATAGATAATGATGTTGAAACGGTTTTGGATTTTTATTTCCATCAATGTTCCATTGAAATGACCTGTAAAGAATTGGCGCATTCTTTTTTCTTTCTTGCCAATGAAGGAAAAACCCAAGCCGGAAAGCAAATAGTCTCCAAAAGTCAAGTAAAAAGACTCAATGCTTTAATGCAAACTTGTGGCTTCTATGATGAGTCAGGAGAATTCACTTATAAAGTGGGATTGCCCGGTAAAAGCGGAATTGGCGGCGGAATTGCGGCTTTGTATCCTAAAAATTTTGTGGTTGCTACATGGAGTCCCAGACTTAACGAAAAAGGAAATTCAGAGTTGGGAATGAATGCTTTAGAGTTATTGACCACTAAAACTGGGATGTCAATTTTTTAGATATTTAAATTATTTGCAACGACTGTTTTTCTAGCCCTGATAACAGCGGTATCCTTTTTCACGTCAGTTCGAGTTCGCTTGAAAAGCGAGTATCGAGAACAAGTGAAAAAGATATAGCGGATAGCAGGAAATAGCTCCTAAAGTAAATCATGATTTATTGGGTTTAAAGTTAATAATGACACCAAAAAAAAGCCACCTGTTAAAGTGGCTTTTGTTATTTAAAGAGAAATATTATAGAATTTCACTCTCGTTTTCTTTGTCTAAATATTCTTGTACAATACCTATGGCGTTCGTGACTACATCACTTAGCGCCGTGATAAAACTACCTTCTTCAGCACAATCAATAGCATGTCTAATCGCTTCCGTTTCTTTAGGGATTATCTCATAAGTTATCACTTTACCAGAATTTTTAATTCCTTCAAGGATTAAATTTATAATTTCCTCTTCGGTTCTTCCTCTAAGGTATTTTTCCTGACGAATAATAATGTGGTCAAACATCCTCGCGGCAATCGAAGCACATTCTTTGATGTCTTCGTCGCGGCGATCACCAACACCTGCGATAATTCCAATTTTTTTGGTTGCATCAACACTTTGTAAATAATCCTCAATGCCTTTATAACCAGAAGGATTATGAGCAAAATCAATTAATACCTTGAATTTTTTGAATTCAAAAATATTCATACGACCCGGAGTTTGTGCGGCACTTGGAATAAAAGTTTGTAATGACAAACTGATATCTTCGGTTTTAAATCCCCATAAATAACTTGCCAAAGTTGCAGCAAGCACATTGGCAATCATAAATTTAGCTTTTCCTCCCATCGTTAAAGGAACGTGACTTGCGCGTTCGATACGGATTTTCCACTCTCCTTTTTTGACGGTAATAAAACCATTTTCATAGACTGCAACTGTTTTTCCTTCAGAGCACAATTTTTTAATTAAAGGATTATCTTCACTCAAACTGAAATAAGCCACATTACAATTTAAATCAGCTCCTACTTTTATACAATATTCATCGTCCGCATTCAAAATTGCCCAACCGTCTTTCTTGATACTTTTTACAACTGTTGCTTTTACTCTTGTTAAATCGTCAAGTGTGTGAATATCACTTAAACCCAAATGATCTTCTTGAATATTAGTTATAATTCCGATATCGCAACGACTAAAACCTAAACCTGAACGCAGAATTCCGCCACGGGCAGTTTCTAGTACAGCAAATTCTACCGTTGGATCCTTGAGAATATACTCGGCGCTAAGTGGTCCTGTTGTATCTCCTTTTTCCATCATGTGATTTTGAATATAAATCCCATCTGATGTGGTAAATCCAACTTTGTATCCATTATTTTTTACAATATGAGCTATAAGTCGGGTAGTTGTAGTTTTTCCATTAGTTCCTGTAATCGCAATAATAGGAATTCGACTTTGTTTTCCCGGAGGATACAACATATCGATAACAGGCGATGCTACATTCCTAGGTAAACCTTCGGATGGAGCCAAGTGCATACGGAAACCCGGTGCAGCATTGACTTCAAGTATAACTCCGCCATTTTCTTTCAAAGGTTGGGTAAGGTTTTCTGCCATAATATCTACACCACAAATATCCAGACCAATTATTCTTGAAATTCTTTCGGCAAGAAAAATATTTTCAGGATGCATCAGGTCGGTTACATCTACAGAAGTACCGCCTGTGCTTAAATTTGCAGTAGATTTTAAATATAAGATTTCACCACTTTCAGGAATCGTTTCTAAGGTGTATTTTAATCGGTCCAATAAATCCAAAGTATCTCTGTCTACAGTAATTTCAGTTAGTACATTTTCGTGACCGTATCCTCTGTTTGGATCTAAATTTACAATATTAATCAATTCTTGAATATTGTTTTTACCATCCCCGATCACATGGGCTGGAACTCTTTTGGCAGCAGCCACTAGTTTATTGTCAATTACCAAAACCCTGAAATCAAATCCTATGATGAATTTTTCTACAATCACTCTTCGACTGTATTCTTTGGCGAAAGCCAAACCAGATTTTGCGTCTTCCCAATTGTTTACATTAATAGAAGCTCCCTTTCCGTGATTTCCATCCAATGGTTTTATTACAATTGGATAACCAATTTGTTTAATGGTTGCTTCTAACTCAGCTTCTTCGGAACATATACTTCCACTTGCGACAGGAATTGAAGCACCGTGTAACATACGTTTGGTTTCTTCTTTGTTGCAGGCGATACCCACCGCAATGTTACTCGTTTTGCAAGTGATTGTCGCTTGAAAGCGCATTTGATTTATACCGTAACCCAATTGAATTAATGAATTAGTACCCAAACGAATCCACGGAATATCTCGTGCAACTGCTTCTTCCACTATGCTCGCGGTACTTGGTCCAAGACGAACAATTTGACGAATTTCACGCATTTTTTGTAAATCGGCCTCTAAGTCATATTCGGTTCCAGCGATTAAGGCTTCGGCGATTGCAACGGAAGATTCAGCAGCAAATAGTCCTACATTTTCTTCTGTATAACTGAAAACAACATTATAAGTTCCAGGAGTTTTGGTTTCACGAGTTCTTCCAAATCCGGTTTCCATACCTGCTAACGATTGAATTTCGAGTGCAATATGTTCAATTACGTGGCCCATCCACGTACCGCGTTCCACTCTGGAAAAAAAACCACCACGACATCCTTCAGAACAGCGATGTTCAATCATGCTAGGAAACATGGCTTCGATCCGTTCTCTAAATCCGTCGATTTTATTTGTTGGGAATTGTTCCATTTCCTCCAAATCCAATCGCATTTGGATTAATTTTTTTCTTTGTATGCTCCAAATATTTGGTCCACGAAGGGCTTGTACTTTTACTATTTTCATAAACGGAAATATTGATTTTTTAAACAAAATGATTTTGTGATATTGTAAATTGTTTTTATTTAAAATGAATTATGAAATTAGAATTGAGGCCTAATACACAAGTAAGTTTGTGATAAAAATACAATATTATGCACCTAAAGTATAGTTTTATAAATCCAAATCAAAATTTATTATTTTTAAATTAACAAATAGTGTAAGGCCTAAAATTATTCAAAAAAATAGTAAAGTTCAAGTGCTTCTTTTATCTTTTTGGTTATTTTTACAAAATGAATATATTAGGAAAACTTATAATAATAGGAGGTGCGGTAGATAAAGGAAGTTTTACTGAAACCAATTTGGATAAAAATGCGGTAAGCAATTTAAATTTTTTTGAAACTGGCATTTTGAAAAGGATTATTAATGAATCAAAGCATAAAGAGAATTCTCGTATAGAAGTCATTACAACAGCTTCGGTTATTCCAAAAGAAATTGGTCCTGAATATATTAAAGCATTTGCATATTTGAATGCTAAAAACATTGATATACTTGACATTGTACGAAGAGAACAAGCATCGGATGAGACTATTTTAAATCGTTTAAAAGCGGCCGATATTGTGATGTTTACTGGAGGAGATCAATTGCGATTGTCATCGATACTTGGAGGGACGCCTTTTCATGATATTTTATTGGATAAGTACCACAACGAAGAATTTATTTATGCAGGAACATCTGCGGGAGCAGCGGCAGCTTCTAATAATATGATTTACCAAGGAAGTAGTTCAGAAGCTTTATTGAAAGGTGAAGTGAAAATTAGTAGCGGATTAGGATTGATAGATGGGGTAATTATTGATACGCATTTTGTACAACGCGGAAGAATAGGAAGGCTTTTTCAAGCAGTTGTTGGCAATCCTAGAATACTGGGAATTGGACTTGGAGAGGACACTGGTTTATTGATTACGAATAACAAGGATATGGAGGCGATAGGTTCCGGGTTAGTAATTTTAGTAGATGGGCGTGAGATAAAAGACACGAATTTGACACAAGTTGAATTAGGTCAACCCATTTCAATTTCGCATTTAGTGACACATGTCATGAGTAAATTTGATACTTATAATCTTGAAACGCATAAAATGCATATTCATTCTTCGCAATACACTTAATTTTAGATCTGACAATATCATTGATGAAAGATAAAGGAAATGGATACTTCATATTTATAAATTTGTTGGACGCTTTTTACTTTAACACTGATTTTAACTTTAAATTTTTACTTTGAAAATAATTATACATGGTGGTTTTTTTTCGGAATCATCAACCAATCACGAGACAAAAGTAGCCAAGCAAAATGCCTTAGAGAGAATCGCTAAAGATTCTTATGAATTTTTAAAAACGCATTCTGCAGTAGAAACGGTGGTTTTTGCTGTTTCATTACTTGAAGATGATGAGTTGTTTAATGCAGGAATTGGTTCCCAAATACAAAGCGACGGAAAAATCAGAATGAGTGCGGCAATAATGGATGGTGAAACTCAGAAAATGAGTGGCGTTATCAATATTGAAGAAGTTCGAAATCCAGTTCAAGTTGCTCAATTATTGATGGAATATGACGATAGAGTGCTGGGCGGAAGTGGAGCCACTAATTTTGCTAGACAAAATGGGTTTCCTGCTTTTTCAACTGAAATTCCACAACGTCGAACTGAATTTGAAGCAAAACTAAAAGCCAGCGGAACAGGAACTGTGGGTTGTGTGGCATTAGATAAAAATAATAAAATTGCGGTTGCCACCTCTACAGGAGGAAAAGGTTTCGAAATTCCAGGAAGAATCTCAGATTCGGCAACGGTTGCAGGAAATTATGCCAATGCATTTTGCGGGGTAAGTTTAACTGGAGTGGGAGAGGACATTGTGAGCAATGCTACAGCTGCAAAAATTGTGACCAGAGTTACTGATGGTTTTTCTTTGCAAGAAGCCTTTACTAAAACCTTCGAAGAACTCAAACCGTATGATGGTTTTGCAGGTGCAATTGCTATCGATAATAATGGAAATGTGTATCACCAAGACTCACATCCCACTATGTTTTTTGCCAGTTTTGACGGGGATAATTTTGAAGTTTTTGAGTAGTTAATTCAAGGAAAATTCAAACCAAATAGGAATATGATCCGAAATTATTCTAGCTTCTTGAAGTGAATTGAAATTTTTATAAAACGAAATAATTCCGGAATTTATGCTGTTGATTTTGGAGTCATTATAATACATATTGTCAAATTCTGAAGCTAAGCATTTCTCGTTTTTACATTCTTTTTTCAATGAGGTTTTCTGGTTCTCCAAAATCGATTGATAACCCATTTTTTTCAAAGGATTAAAAACGGTATGCGATTGCGGACAATTAAAATCTCCTGCGAAAATTAAATTCAAGGTAGGATATTCTGCTGGTATAAATTTGAAATATTTAATCTCTGTTTCGGGCTGTTTATTTTTGGTAATCGCGTGAAAATTAGCAACTGTAAATTGCTTGCTCTCATATTGAAACGTGCAAAAATAAGGCTCTCTATCAATCTCCAAATGGTATTTTTTTTCGAGCCAAGCGCTCCCAATTTTCTTAATTTTGCTCGATTTCCAAATAAAAGCGTAGCGCTCCGTTTTATAAGCACTACTGCTTGTTGGATCACTAATCACATAATCCCATTTTTCTCCTTTACGATTAAGTTCATCGGCTAGTTTTGCAACTGCTTGAGCACCGCCGTAACCAGCAACAACTTCCTGTATAGCAATAATATCATAGCATCTTAATGTACTGGCGATATAATTAATCGTTTCTTCTGATTTTGATTTGCCAAAATTTTCTAGGTTCCAAGATAGGAGTGTCGTTTGTGAGAATCCAACAGAGTAAATTAGAAAAAGCAGGAGGAAAAAGTGAGGTTTCATTTATGGAGATGTTCCTTTAATAGATGATTCAAATTAACGCTTTTTATTTATTAAAAGGAAGAAAACTACTTGATATAGTTTTTGTCTAAATATACTGTTTTAAAATAATAATGACGTTTTACTTTTAAATCGGTTCATGAGAAGAAGCTACCATTTATTAGAAGTACTTGATACGACTATTATTTTAGCTATTAATTTTATAATTATAAATTTCTTTTCGAACTTCATTAACAATATCAATCGTTTCATGTTTTAATTTTAATGGTACTTGCTTTTTCAAACATGTGCCATTTTTCAAACGAATTTTTAATTCGTAACTTTTGTAGCTGGTCATTTTTGCAATAGAAACGATAATTATTAAAGGTGGTAAAAATAAGATTAGGTCAAGCGATAGATACAAAAGGAATGAAGCGATAATTACAATTGAAAATAAAAGTGGTACACATTCAGAAAATGAAGGGAATTTATTTACAGAGATATAAATTGAATCTAATTCAGTAAATAAAATTTCTCTACTCTCTATTTTTTTAGAACTTAAAATCAGTTTGTTTTCTTCTAAATTCAGGACTTCAAATGTATAATTTAAATTCATTTTTATCGAATTGTGATTGTTGGTTGAATCTCAGCTAATTTTTTAGCTACTAGAATTGCTATATTGTTATTTAATTTTTTGCCGTAAGTCGATCAAATGGTATTTTAATCTTATATCTATTTTGTATTTCGATATTCATCTAATTTTTTGAAAACGCTATCTTATTATCTATTTCTCCAAATTTTATAGATCAAAAATAGTATGCACGTTGCGCCAAAACCCATCACTACCAGCTGAATCGTTTGTAATATATTTGGTATGTAAAAAAGAAATAGTTTCATCGTTTTGCTTGCATTTTACTACTGCAAAGTTACTTTCTTTAAAAAGCAATATTATACGGTAAACCTCATTTTAGGTAAAAAAAACATATATTCTTTCATAAAATGAACCCCTCTTTTTTTTACTTCATTCCGTATAAGTTCCCCTTATTCAACTTAATTTTTGTGCATTATTTGATCATCATCATATTTAAATTGAATATTGTAATATATCTGATGTTCTTGTTTCTTGGGTTTTGCAATAAATGATGATTTGGTGAAAAGTAGCGTAAGCGTTATCAATATAATTTTTCTCATTCGTTTTTAATAATTAGACTTATTCACAACAGGTATTAATTATTTTTAAATTAATTTTTGATTTTCTTAGCATTTGCTTTTCCGTTAACAGTTGCTTCTTTTCTGCTTTATTCAATTTTAAACCTATTTCCTCCGATTTTGATTTCATATAAGGATATTTTAATAATGAAATTGAATTGCCTCTTATCGACTTTTTGTAATGTGTAATGTATTCTTTTACATAATTATCAAAATCGTCTAGTCTTTTATTCCATTTTTCATTTAAAGTATCTATTTTTTTTTCTGTATTTTTCAGTGGTAATTTCGTGCTTTTCTTAATCATCGCTATGTGGATTTTTAGTAATCAAAAAATTATGCTATAAATCAAGTTAGGTTTTGTACAGATCTTAGTGCCAAATAAAAGTGAGGGCAGTTACCAATAGTATTTAATAAATAATTTATATTTTAACCCAGTTACTAGCAATCCAATCCAATAATCCTTCTCTGTACACTTCATTTTCTAGGTTAGAATTTTGCAATAAACTCTCGACTTTTTGAAAACTTATTCTTGTTTGTGGGACCTTATATTTCTCTAAAAATTGATTACAGAAATGAACTACTTCAAATTCTTCCGTCTTATCTATATATAAACGTTGTTGAATGTCATTAAATTTAAGAGAAGTGCTCACATCAACAGTTTGTGAATATCCTGTAAATGCTAAATCTTCATTTGTAAAATTGGCCATTTTATTTAGTTTTAAAGTTCAGATTTCAAATCTAAGACCAAAAAAAATAGGTACTTTACGGGAAACCGTAATGAGGTCAATTATTTTACAAAAAAAAGGAAAAGTTATTTTTATCAAAGTCTCTCAGCTATAATTGGTATAAAACTATAGATGTTGTTTGGTTTTGCTATCAGGTTGGCACTCTTTAGGAAAGGTCCTGACTCTTTGGGATATTGGTTAGGATTATACTAATCCTAAATCTTTAGTTAAGGCTATAAGATGAACATTGTTATTAGCCTTAAAGTATACTTTAAGTTTATTGATTCGTTTTTCTATACTGCTGCTACCATTGGGAATTATTCCGGATTCTTTGAAATTTTCTGATATTTCTTCAAGAATAAGTCCTTTAGATAACAATTTTAAAAGGGAAATGTCATACGCTTCTATTTCAAAAATGGATTTGTCTTTCAAAGTATGAGATAATTCTGATGAGATTATTTTTTCGTCAGTGCAATGAATACGTTGAATTGCGTTTTGAAGTTCCGGAATACTTTTCCTTCCTTTGGAAACATAAGCATTAATTCCTAAATTATTAAAGAGAGATTGTATTCTAAATGATTTATCTTCAATCGAAAATACTATGGTCTTGATATCTGGTTGTACATTTTTTACTGCTTCAATCAGTTCTTCACCGGAGTTTAATCTATTTTCTCGATGGTCTGTTTTGAATGATAAATCACTAATTAATAAGTCATAGGGTACATTATCATGAAGTGCTTTTTTTACTTTCAAAAAGGCATCATCACAATATTTAGAATGATGAATTTCTACAATAGAAATTTCTTCTAGTGCTTGAACAACCGCAATGCTAATACTATCTAAATCTTCTGCAACTAAAACTTTATTAAACATAATGATATCGATTATAGTGGGAATAGGATATTTACTTTAAATCCTTTTCCTGATTTAGTATCAAAAGTAATTGTTCCTTTTATAGCAAGAATACGGTTTTCCACATTTTGTAGTCCTTTTTTGAAATTTAATTCTTCCAAAGTAGCTCCGACACCATTATCACTGTAATCTATTTGTATTTTTTTATCATTTTTTTTGAAAGAAATTAAGACTAAACTAGATTTACTGTGTTTTTTCATGTTAACTAACAGTTCCTGAAGGATTCGATATACGGTAATTTTTTTAGTATCTTCAACAACAGACCAATTGATGATATCCAATCCATTTATTAAAACATGGATTGCAGTAGTATTAAATCCGGACATCATTTCCTTTAAGTTGGGTATAAAAGACAAACCTGTTTCGATCGTACTGTTTTTTCTAGAAATGTTTCGGGTTCTAGAATAAATATTGTCTAGATTGTTTAGTAAGATTTCTTTATTATCGGCGGTAGATAGATCTTGTGTTTCGGCGAAAGCCATGGCCTGATATACATCATTTGCGAGTTCGTCATGGAGTTTTTTTGCTATTCGAACTTCGGTATTGTAGGAAGTTTTAATATTTTCTCTTTTGTGTTTTGTAACCAAATAATAATATATAAAACCAGTGAAGGCAATAATAATTCCGACAATTAAAAAGAGAATTAGAGTTTTATTTTTTTGTTGCTCTAATTGAAGTTCATTCTTAACCTTTTGGGATTTTAGTTTTAGGTTTTCATCTCGTTCTTTCTTGGAATCGTATTTGATTTTTGCAAATTGATTTTTCGCATTTTGTCTTATTTTATGGATACTGTCATTAATGCGAATGTAATCGAGAGAATATTTTTTTATTTGATTGCTCGAACTAATTTGTATTAATTGTTCTAAACATTTTAGTCGATCATCTACTGCATTATATCTAGTTGTTTTCTCGTAAGCTAATTTAGCATAAGCTATAGCTAAATTTGGATTACTTTTTTTGTAAAAAGTGGAGAGGTTATAATAACTCCCGACAATTCCCAGCTCATCTTTTATTTGTAATCGAATTTTTAAAGATCTATTCAAATAGTAAAATGCTTTTGGACTTGACATTTTGTTATAACAGTAACCTATGTTGGAAATCGTTCTAATATAATTAATTGAATCTTTTATGACTTCTATTTCTGAAGTCATAGGTATTAGAATTTGTATTGCTTTCTTGTAGTTCTCATTTTCTATATGAACTAAAGCAATATTATTTTTAGTACCATTTTTTCGGTATGCATCGGTTTTTAAATTCAGTGCTTTGGAAAAATAATATAATGCTGTTTTATTATCCAATGTATTCAAATAGTTCAGACCTAGTATGGTATAGATGTTCCATTTGTATTTGGGATTTGTGGTCGTTTCTAGGATAGGGAAAGCCTCCATTGCAGTAGCCTCACTTCCAGAGTAATCTCCTTGGTTCTGTTGAATGGTAGCTAAATTCGAAATGACATAAATAATTTTAGATTGGTCTTTTTTGGGATCGCATATGGATTTCGCTTTTAAGAAATAGTAATAGGAACTATCATATTTACCACTTTCAAAATATTTGTCTCCAAGGTCAATAAGACGATTAATCGCAGCTACATTGTGATTTTTTTTAGGAATATGTTGCGTTTTCTTTTCACAGGATTGAAAAGAGAGAATCAGAAGAAGCAGTAAAATAAAAACCGGAAAATGTGACTTTTGTCGTACCATTCATCGAAAATACAATTTTTAATTATTATACAAAAATGATTTCTCTGTTTTAAAATTAAAACAGAATTTCTTTAATTTTTAGCCTCTAAAAACAAAATACCCCAAAGTTTCGAATGGGGTTTTAGAATATGAAATAAGTTCATATTTAATAAGAAAATTTGTTTTACACCATCCCGAAGGTTACTAACAGTTTTAGTTTTTGAGGTCAATCAGAATACTTGATTATAAGGACCGTAAGCCGGTTTATAAAATCTTATAAATTTACTTTTGGTAAAGAAAAATATGATGCTTTATTTAGGCTAACGGGCGCTATAAGAATTGAAAATAGGTACAATTCATTTCCGTCAGTGAAGGAGTACCAGCGAATACCCTCAAGTTTTGTGAGATTCCTGATTTCTTGGAGTTGCGGTACTTCTTTCTAAAAATGAATCGCTTTATCACTGCCTTCTATTGATAATGCAATCGGATTAAAAATAAATGTTCTTGTTTCTTGTATCCCAAAAGAAGTCTCAAATTATAAATAAAAACAGGAGTAATATTGATTTTTGCACAAATTATAAAGTTATAATTAGTAGTTAAAGTCATTATTTGCTGTTTGCATCATTTAATTTTTTTGTATCAACATATTGCTGAAATGCAACCACTTTTCCGTTTTTTAAAGACCAAAGATGCGCTGCTTGTGCATCAAATTCATTCGCATTTTTTTTAAGTTTTGCTTTATATCGCAGTGTTGCCAATACTTGATTATTATCCATGCTGTGTAATTTAATATCGGTAAGAGTATAGTATTCATGTTCTGCACCTATACGAGCAAAAATACCATTTAAAACAGCTTCCGGCCCAATGTAGGGATTGCCATCTGCATAAGCATTTCCTTCGGCTTCATTCCAAACAATTTTAGCATCCATGCTAGCCAAAACCGTTGGAATATCACCAATTGCAAATGCTTTGTATAAGTTGTCAATAATTGCAATGTTTTCAATCGTTGAAGTTGCTTTTTTAACTTCTCTTTTACCTTGAGCAAACACTGTTGCTATGCTTAAAAAAGCCAAAGTTAATAAGGTTGATTTTTTCATTTTTGAATAATTTTTTAGTTTGAGTAATTAGTAAGCAAAATCAATCTGTGCCAAAGTGCAATTCTTCGGTACAGATTGATTTGCAGAGGATGTTTTTTTAGTCCTTTGGCATTGGGTCTGCAGCAAAATTAGCATGCACTAATTTCCATTTCCCATTTATTTTTGCATACACACGTGTTGATTTTGCACGTGTTGGTTTAACTTCGCCATCTTTGTTTTTTACTTCACCAGCAAAATTATAGGAAAGAATCGCCACGTCACCATAAACTTGTACTTTAGGATTTAGCATTTCTGCAGCAAGTCTACGAGACGGATCTTTTCCTGATGCTTCAGCTAATCTGGATGATAATGCTTTGCCATCAATGCGTGTGGCAAAACTCGCATTAAATTCAGTGTAATCATCGGCAGTGTTTTTGTCCATTTCAGCAGCATTGGTTGGGTCAGCGGCTTGAGCAGCCCATTGTGCTTTAACCATGTTCATTACTTCATCTGCAATTTGTTGATTGTTTCCTTGTGCATTAGAAATGGAGGGCAAGATGGTCATACCAAGTATAACCAGTCCAAATAATATGTTTTTCATTTTAATTTTGTCAGTGATTATCGTGCTGACGCCGCACTTTTTTACTTTTTCTATTTAATTTTCGGCTACTTTGGTTTCAGTTTCAGTAATTGTGCAATGTTTCTTTTGTCTGTTTAAATTGGACTCTCAAATCCTTCTTTGCCAAATCATTTTTATAAATAATGCTTGATTTTTCGATTGGTTCTTCTAGATTAAGCAGCATATTCATTGCGGATATAGAATAAGTTTCGCTACTCAACAAATAATTCTTCCCGTGCAATCATTTGGTAATGGCTGTTTTACAATTAGCTTGAGCAACAACTTCAACATTTACGATGGCAAAAGCCACATCGTTGTCGTATAACGCTTGTACAAATGAATCTGGTGCTATTTTTTTTTATCTAAAACTGTAATCAAGTGGAAGCGGAATCTTCTCGATTTGACATTGATTTTCCACCGACAAAAACAGGCGAAACCGAACTGATTTCGAAAGATATAGGGCTATTATCGTTAATGAATTTTTCGACCTTTTCGTTGGCATAAACTTAGCTTGCGCATACGGATGACTTTCATAACTTGTAAATTTGGTATCGCTTTCGTCAAAAGCATCTGTAAAACTTTTTCCTCCTGCTGGCAATGGAAAATTAGTATTCCAAGCTGCGACCGAAGCAATAAAAACTAATTTCTCAATTCCGGATTTGTTTTTTAATGTCTTCCAGAATATTTTCGGTTCCGTTTATAGTTGGATCAAATAATTCGGTTTTTAGATCATGAACGTCCAAAATAAAGGGCAATCCACCGTGAATGACAATATCACAATCTGAAACAAAATCCAGTAAAATCGTCTTTTATTCCACATTCGCCTTGCTGATGTATAAATTCTTTGCGTTATTTAGTACCATTTATCCTTACGAGTACTACCTGTTGCCGATAATTTGACTACAAAACCATTGTCTAAAAATGCCTTGGTGATATCTCTTCCTATGGATCCTGCACCACCAATGATGCCTACTTTTTTCATAAAATTAAATTTAAAAATAAACCTATTCACCTCTTTATCATGAACAGTTTTGGAATTAATAATTATTTTTGTGTTTTAGTAGTTTCAGAAGTAGGAGTTTTAGCCACTGATAACATATCGGTTACAATTTCTGAATTATTCCAATAGCCATTTTCTTGAACAATTTTACCATCGATAAATCGTGCTGTATTATGAAAAGGAATTTCATAAACTTTTTTGGTGGATTTTAATGTTCCTGTCCATAAACCCCAATAGTTAACCCAAGTTTCACCTTTGTCAGTTACCACCATTTCGTAATCATCATCTTTTACAACCCAAGTAAATAATTTTGCATCTTCTTTGCTTTTTTCAATGGCTTGCGCCACCGTTAGAGCTTTTTTTCGGGTTACATTACTCATTACTTTTGCTGTATCTGCGTAGTGTTTTGGATAATCTTCCCAGTTTTGGTTTTTGTAATCCTCCATAACTTTTTTATAGGTGTCAATTTCTGCAGATTTTTGTGTGTAGCGTACTTCTTGTTTACATGCTACGAAAAGGATTGTTGCAAATCCTAATAAGAATAGTTTTTTCATTTTTTCCATTTTTAAATTAGAGTTATAAGGACTTTTATTTATTGTAGGTATCGAATGGAGCTTTATTTTTTTTGTAGCGTAACTGAATTCTGGATCCCCTCAATTATCATCTCATCTGTAACAATCAAAATGGTGAGGATTTTGAAAGTATTGGCTTTCTTTTACTTAATGAAAAGCATTAAACTGATATAAAGATAAAAAATAAATTTTAAAAATTAAAATATATATATCTGATATATAATATATTATATGAATATTTGGTTTTTATACTTTTTATAAAATTTTAGATATTTCATTGATTGCATGAGCTATGGCAGCGGCAACTCGCGATTTTGTAAAACAAGGTACAGTCGTAGGTTTGTAAATGGCGAATACAACGAACAGCGTGATCCGCCTTTTTGGCCAAGGCGCGCCAAAATTATTCAAAAAAAAACCCCAATCTTTCGATTGAGGTTTCTATATAAGTAAGTAATCTAAATTGAGTTGATAAAACGTTTATTTTACTTTATTAAGTACAGCTTTGAAAGCTTCAGGGTGGTTCATAGCTAAATCTGCAAGAACTTTACGGTTCAATTCGATTCCGTTAGCTTTTACTTTACCCATGAATTGTGAATAAGACATTCCTTCCAATCTAGCTCCAGCGTTGATACGTTGAATCCATAAAGCACGGAAATTTCTTTTGTTCACTTTTCTGTCACGGTAAGCGTAGCACATTGCTTTCTCTACCGCATTCTTAGCAACTGTCCAAACGTTTTTACGACGACCAAAGAAACCTTTGGCTTGCTTCATTATTTTTTTTCTTCTTGCTCTTTTAGCAACTGAATTTACCGCTCTTGGCATAATTTTTATTGTTTTTTTGTAGCAGGCGTCCCGAATTGAATCAAGAGAACTTAAAGGCCTTACTCCAAGGTTATTTTAAATTGTTTTAACCTAAAGAAAATCTATAAGCTTTTGTCTTAATACTTAATTCTCAAGACTTGATACTTTTATTAGATAATTCTTAATTGTTGTTTGATGCTTTTCATATCTGTTTTGTGAACTAGCGCTGAGTGTGTCAAAGCTAATTTACGTTTTTTAGATTTTTTAGTCAAGATGTGACTTTTAAAAGCGTGCTTTCTTTTAATCTTTCCAGAACCAGTAACTTTAAAACGTTTCTTGGCGCTAGATTTGGTTTTCATTTTAGGCATTTTTTCCTAGTGTTTTAATTTATTCTTACTTACTTATTTTTTAGTTTTCAGTCTCGGTTTTCAGTTTACAGTCTGAAAACTGAAAACTGCGACTGCCAACTGCTTACTTCTTTTTCTTCGGAGCAATGAACATAATCATTCTCTTTCCTTCTAGAACTGGCATCGCTTCTACTTTACCAAATTCTTCTAAATCTGTCGCTAATCTCAATAATAAGATTTGACCTTGATCTTTATAGATAATTGAACGTCCTTTAAAGAAAACAAAAGCTTTCAATTTCGCACCTTCTTTCAAGAATTTCTCAGCATTCTTTCTTTTAAACTCATAATCATGCTCATCAGTTTGAGGACCAAAACGAATTTCTTTAACGACTACTTGCGTAGATTTCGCTTTTAGAATTTTATCACGTTTCTTTTGTTCGTAAACAAATTTCTTGTAATCCATGATTTTACAAACCGGTGGCTCTGCATTAGGCGAAATCTCAACTAGATCTAATTCAAATTGATCAGCTAATCTTAGAGCTTCAGAAAGTTTAAAAACTCCTGGCTCAATATTTTCACCTACAAGACGTACTTCTTGTACACCACGAATAAGATTGTTTATTCTGTGTGCATCCTTTTTTTCTACGCGAGGTTGATAACCTCTGTTGCTTCTTATTGCTATGACTTTATAATTTAAGTTAAACTGTAAATACTTTTAATGTCTTTTTGATTTCTTCGTCCACTATTGCAGCAAACTCTTCAATCGTAACGCTGATGTTGCCTTTTCCTTCCTGTCCATGGCGACGGATAGAAATAGTGCCGTTTTTCTCTTCTTCCTCGCCTACAATCAGCATAAACGGGATTTTTTGCATTTCAGCGTCTCTAATTTTCTTGCCTATTGTCTCACTTCTGTTGTCAACGAGGGCGCGAATTTCGTGATTTTCTAGCAAATCTAAAACTTTTTTCGCATATATTTCATATTTCTCACTCAAAGACAATATAATAGCCTGTTCTGGCATCAACCAAAGCGGGAAATTTCCTGCAGTGTGCTCTAATAATATAGCAATAAAACGTTCCATTGAACCAAAAGGCGCACGGTGAATCATTACAGGTCTATGTAATTCGTTATCAGAACCTTTGTAGGTCAAATCAAAACGTTCCGGCAGGTTGTAATCTACTTGAATTGTTCCTAATTGCCATTGTCTACCCAAAGCATCTTTTACCATGAAGTCCAATTTTGGACCATAGAAAGCAGCTTCGCCATATTCAACAACAGTATCTAGGTTTTTATCTTTAGCAGCGTTAATAATCGCATTTTCTGCTTTTTCCCAGTTTTCATCAGAACCTATATATTTATCCCTGTTTTCTTTATCTCTTAGTGAAATCTGAGCGGTGAAGTTCTCGAATCCTAATGAAGAAAACACGTAGAGTACTAAATCAATTACTTTTTTAAATTCCTCGTCAAGCTGATCTGGCGTACAAAAGATATGGGCATCATCCTGAGTAAACCCACGAACGCGTGTTAAGCCATGCAGCTCTCCACTTTGTTCGTATCTGTATACAGTACCAAATTCAGCATAACGTTTTGGTAAATCTTTGTATGACCAAGGTCTTACATTATATATTTCACAGTGATGTGGGCAATTCATTGGTTTCAATAGAAATTCTTCCCCTTCAGCCGGAGTGCTTATCGGTTGGAAGCTATCAGCACCATATTTTGCATAATGACCAGAAGTTACATATAATTCTTTTTGACCAATATGTGGAGTAACTACTTGTTCGTAACCCGCTTTCTTTTGTGCTTTTTTCAAAAACTGCTCTAATCTGTCACGAAGTGCAGCTCCTTTTGGCAACCACAATGGAAGTCCTTGACCTACTTTTGCAGAAAAAGCAAACAGTTCAAGCTCTTTACCTAGTTTTCTGTGATCACGACGTTTTGCTTCTTCCAGTAGTAATAAATATTCCGTCAAATCTTTTTGCTTCGGAAACGAAGTACCGTAAACGCGTGTCAATTGCTTGTTTTTCTCATCACCACGCCAGTAAGCACCTGCAACACTCATGATTTTCATCGCCTTGATAATTCCAGTATTCGGAATATGACCTCCACGACATAAATCAGTAAAAGTATCATGATCACAAAACGTGATTGTGCCGTCTTCCAGATTCGTGATTAATTCTGTTTTATAAACATTGTCTTTGTATAGCTCTAATGCGTCTGCTTTAGAAACAGGACGAAGTTTAAATTCATGTTTTCCTCTAGAAATCTCAAGAACGCGATCCTCAATTTTCTTGAAGTCAGCATCTGTGATTTTTTGATCTTCAAAATCTACGTCATAGTAAAACCCATTCGAGATTGGTGGTCCAAGGGTTAATTTTATTCCTGGATACATTTCCTCTAGTACCTGCGCCATTACGTGAGAAGTAGAATGCCAGAATGCCTTTTTTCCGCCTTCGTCATTCCATGTATATAATATAAGACTGCCATCCGTCGTCAAAGGAGTTGTAGTTTCAACAGTTGTACCATTGAAAGAAGCCGAAATTACATTTCTGGCAAATCCTTCACTAATGCTTTTAGCAACATCCATGGGAGTTACCCCTGAAGCATACTCTCTAACTGACCCATCGGGCAAAGTAATCTTAATCATTGTTTGATATTTTAAGAATGCAAATATAAAGGATTACGAAAACACATACAATATATATGTAAGGTTTGTTACTATATAGGTGTAAAACAAAAACAACACTCATTATACAGTAGGTGAAAAAACAGTATTTTTATATGGGAGCTATTTCCCGCTATTCGTTTCAATCTTTTCTCTCGTCAAAGAAACTCGAGAAAAGGATTTTTACTGCTATCGGGGCTAGGGCGTCATGTTTTATCTTGTTCTTTCTTGTTTTATCGACTTTGTCATTTCGGCAAAGGAGAAATCTCATTCATTGGTATTCAGTTATTACCTTATATATAGGAGCGGAGCATTTATTTAGAATACTTTATTTCCACTACCTATATATAATGATATCGACGGTTTTTGCTGATAAAGTCATCCTTTTCGTGGGTGAGTCCCGTCCCGAAGTTTCGGGATCGGGAGGGGAGCTGAAAAACTTTTTCTTTCAAAATTCACGTTTTCAGCGATTTAAAGCAAACATTAAGAAAACATCAAAAAAAAGGTTTAAAAAAGCTTGAATAACGCAATAAAGAGTGTAGTTTTGCACCCGCAACAGCGAATAAGTTCATTAAAAGATTGGCAAGTGAGTATAGGGTTTGGGATTAGAAATTATTTCTAAAAATAAATCAAAAAAAGCTTGTGAGATTTGATTTTGCTTATTACTTTTGCACCCCGCAAAACATGCAAAGTTCCTTGAAAGACTGGTAAGAAAAGATAAAGAAATGGAGGATTTAAATCTTCAAAAAAAACTTTAAATTTTTCTTGCGAGATTAGAAAAGAAGTTGCACTTTTGCACCCGCTTTGAGAGATACTTTAAGTAGTTTGAATCACGGCAAAGAAACTGAAATAAATTCGGTTTAAAAAAAGAAGAACACGTTCCTAGACATATTGAATTGACAGCCGTCTCGTCCGAAAGGCGAGACAAATAATAAAGAGTAATAGAATCGAAAGATTTGAAAAAACCACTAGAGACTTCAGTCAAATAAACAAAGAGAACGGATTTATCCGAACTCACACAATATACGATGAAGAGTTTGATCCTGGCTCAGGATGAACGCTAGCGGCAGGCTTAACACATGCAAGTCGAGGGGTATAGTTCTTCGGAATTAG
>NZ_JADOVD010000019.1:0-39565 GCF_015752245.1 Flavobacterium sp. CG_9.10 | reverse complement strand
TTACCCATCGTTATTTGAATTTTGCAACTCTAAATTACGATTATTTTAAGAAGCCATTAATTTGGCTTCTTTTTTATCGGACAACAATGATTAATAATGAAAAAGTATATCTTCTTGCCTATTGTTCTGTTATTTTCAGCATTGTGTCTAAATGTATTTGGACAAACTAAATCATATCCCTTTGAGGTCGCCAAAACTGGAAAGGGAAAGCAATCCATAATCTTCTTGCCAGGATTTGCCAGTTCTGGAGATGTTTGGAATGAAACAAAATCTAATTTTGAAAAAGATTTTACGTGTTACACTTTTACAATGGCTGGTTTTGCCGGAGTTAAACCACAACCCAATGCTTCATTTAAAAATTGGGAAACAGAAATTGTCAACTATATTAGAGCAAATAAAATAGAAAAGCCAATTATAGTTGGTCACAGTATGGGTGGTGGGCTTGCGTTGGCTATTGCTTCGGATTATCCTGAATTAATAAGTAAAATAGCAGTTGTTGATGCGCTTCCTTGTTTGGCGGCTTTGAGAGATCCTTCTTTTAAATCGCAAGAAAATAACAATTGTGCTTCAATGGTCAATCAAATAGTGGCTATGCCTGAAGATGAATTTTATCAAATGCAGAAAAGAAATATGGCCATGCTTTTAGCAGATCCTTCAAAACAAGACGAAGCAATTAGCTGGAGCATGAAATCAGACAGAAAAACGTTTGGCGAAATGTATTGTGATTTTTCCAATACCGATTTGAGAGATAAAATTGCAACAATAAAATGCCCTTCATTAATAGTATTGGAATTTGGTTTTTCAAATTATAAAGCTCCAATCGAAGCACAATATAAAAACTTAAAAACCGCCAGTTTTGAATATGCAAACAAAGGCTTGCACTTTATTATGTATGATGATAAGGAATGGTATCTAGCACAACTAAATAATTTTATAAAATCATAACAATGGAGTTTGAACAACTATACAAATCCTATTGGCAAAAGGTTTTTCGATTGTGCATGGGTTACGTAAATGATTATGATATTGCCCAGGACATTGCACAGGAAACATTTATTATTGTTTGGCAAAAACTCCACACATTTAGAAATGAATCGGGTGTCGGAACCTGGATTTTCCGAATTGCATCAAATAATTGCTTGAGACAAATTGATAAAGAAAAACGATTTCCCAAGTCGGAACTTCCAATAAATATTACCGAAGAAAAACACTATTCGGTAGAACCTCAGATCCAATTTTTATACAAATGCATTGCCGAATTGCCAGAAATCGATCGTATCATTATTTCACTCGAACTGGAAGAGGTCAAACAAGCTGAAATTGCTAATATCGTGGGACTCTCAGAAGCCAATACAAGAGTGAAAATTCATAGAATAAAAGAAAGATTAACCCAAAAATTTAAAGAAAATGGACAATAATATAGACTTTAAAGATTTATGGAAACAGCAGTCGATAGGTCAATCGAATATAAATGATTTACTTGCGAAGCTAAAACATTTTAAAAAAACAAGTCTACGAAAGTTAATACTAACAAATCTTTTACTGATAGCCACCTGTTTTTTAATTGTTTTTATATGGTATTACTATGAACCTCAATTTATATCAACCAAAATTGGAATTGTTTTGAACGTTGCTATAATGGCTATTTACCTACTCGTTTACAATAAATTGTTTGCTGCGTATAAAAAAATTGACAACACAGATAGTAATGCAGAATATTTGCAAAAATTAATAGAAATTAAAACGAAGCAAAAGTTCCTGCAGTCCAAAATGTTAAGCATTTACTTTATAGTTCTTGGACTTGGAACATGCCTGTATATGTATGAATACACATCAATGATGACCTTATTCTGGGGTTTTATTGCTTATTTAGTTATGTTATTTTGGCTGGGATTTGTTTGGTTTTATTTACGTCCGAGAGAAATAAAAAAGGAAAATTCGAAAATCGATAATCTGATTGATAAATTTCAAAGAATTAATGATCAATTAGAAGCAGATTTGTAGTTTTTTCAATGACAAATTAATTAAGGTCATTTCATGTTATTTTTTTATTTAACGAATGCCAAATTGACAATTTAAAAAATTGGTTCAGATTTTGTTATTTCTTTCATAACTTTAAACACTACAATTAAAAAACAAAAATATGGGAATGAGTTATATAGTTCTAGCCGGAGCAATTATGCTTTTTAGTTGGCTAGTAAGTTCCAGGCTGAAAAGCAAATTTGAACATTATTCTAAATTGAATTTGCAAAACGGGATGAGCGGTGCTGAAATCGCTGAAAAAATGTTGGCTGATAACGGAATTCGCGATGTGAGAGTAATCTCAGTTGCGGGACAATTAACAGATCACTACAATCCATTGGATAAAACAGTGAATTTAAGTGAAGCGGTTTACAATCAAAGAAATGCGGCGGCAGCGGCAGTTGCGGCTCACGAATGTGGTCACGCAGTGCAACATGCAGTAGGTTATCAGTGGTTAACGATGCGTTCTAAGTTAGTTCCGGTAGTAAATGTTGCATCGACTTATATGCAATGGATTTTACTGGCAGGTATATTGATGATTCGTACTTTTCCACAATTGCTATTAATAGGAATTATAATTTTTGCTGCTACGACTTTGTTTTCGATTATCACGTTACCGGTTGAATACGATGCCAGCCATCGAGCATTAGCTTGGTTAGAAAGTAAAAACATGCTCACGCAGCAGGAACAGGCTGGTGCCAAGGATTCTCTTAAATGGGCAGCAAGAACTTACGTTGTAGCCGCTTTAGGATCCATCGCGACCTTGCTGTATTATATTTCCATTTATATGGGAGGGAACAGGAGAAATTAAAGCTTCTTGAGTAAACTATAAAAACCGTCTTGTGAAAACAAGGCGTTTTTTTTTGCAAAAAAAATTAAATTCATGATTATCCCACGCAAAATTATAACTGTATCTGTCTGTCAATTTGCTGGTCTAATGAAATAAAGGTTTCGGTTCTGGAAACGCCTTCTATCGCCTGTATTTTTGTGTTGAGTAATTGCATGAGATGTTCATTATCCCGACAAATAATTTTGATCAGGATCGACCAGTTTCCTGTAGTGTAATGACATTCTAACACTTCGGGAATTTTCTTTAAATCCCGCACTGCTTCGGGATTTCTTGCCGCTTTGTCTAAGTAGATCCCAACAAATGCCATTGTGTTATAACCCAGAATTTTATTATTTACCGTAAACTTTGAACCCGAAATCACTCCGGATTGTTCGAGCTTTCGCAAACGTTGATGAATGGCAGCGCCTGAAATTCCTATTTTGTTGGCGATTTGGAGAATTGGCATTCGAGCATCTTCCATCAAGAAACGTAAAATTTCTTTATCGATACCATCTATTTCTACCACTAATGAATTGATTTTCATAAATTGTTGTTTGAAACTAAAGAATACTATTTAGTTTTAATTTAAAATCAAATTTAAGTAAAAAACGAATAATATAAATGGAAAATGATTGTTTTGTAATTGTTGCATAAAAAAAACCATCCGTTTTGGCGGATGGTTGTTTGTGATATTTTAAAATAATAAATTTAAATCTATTTCGTTTTATTCGTTTCGGTAATGTATTTTTCCAATGCCATTGTCATAGATGGTGTTCCGGGAGTTGGAGCCATGATGTCAACTCTTAAACCACGGTCTAATGCTTCTTTTTGAGTCGTACTTCCAAAAACGGCTATTCTGGTATTGTTTTGTTCAAAATCTGGAAAATTCATAAACAATGATTTTATTCCGGTTGGGCTAAAGAAAGCCAAAACATCGTAATATACATCGGCTAAATCCGATAAATCACTCATGACCGTTTTATAAAAAATAGCTGGAGTCCAATCTACTTTTAATGCATTAAGTGTTATTGGAGCATCAGCATTCAATTGATCTGATGCAGGTAATAAGAATTTTTCGTCTTTGTATTTTTTTATCAATGGAGACAAATCAGCAAAATCTTTAGGTCCTACGTAGATTTTACGTTTTCGATACACGACATATTTTTGCAGGTAAAACGCAATAGCTTCGGACTGGCAAAAGTATTTTAATCCTTCGGGAACTTTATAACGCATTTCATCAGCAACCCTAAAGAAGTGATCAACAGCATTTCTACTTGTTAGAATAATAGCGGTATATTGATTGAGATCAATTTTTTGGAGTCTAATTTCTTTTGCACTTACTCCTTCAACATGGATAAAAGGTCTGAAATCAATTTTTACTTTATGCCTTTGTTGAAGCTCAAAGTATGGAGAATTTTCCACTTTAGGTTCTGGTTGCGATACCAAAATTGTTTTCACTTTCATATTTAAAACGGTTTCTAAGCACTCCCTTTTGTAAACCAATAATACATAAAATAATAGGGAGCTATTTCAAGAGTGCAAAGATATAAAATAAAGTAAAACAACTTACTTAATATTAAATTTTGATAGTTTTTTATTGAAATTAAATAGCTTATTAAGTTGGCACCTACTACTATAGCTATAAATAGTAAAAGTATATTTTTTGATAAGGAGTCATAATAGAACAGAATAATGTTGATTGGGAGTATGAATAATCCGATATAAGTTCTATAAGTAACCTTTTGAAGGTTAAATTGTTCAACAAATTCTTCGATATTAAAGGACGTAGCGATTATTTTCTCGATTAAATATTTCGATAAAATAAAAAAAATAAGGAAGGTGATTATTTGAATATATAAAATCCAATCTGTTTTTAAGGCTTTACCAAAATAACTTAGTGAAAGCTGGATGAAAAAAGCAAATGAAATTACTTGTACGAAAAATAATGAAATGGTAAATCCGCTTCTAAGGTGACTGCTGTCGCGGTAAACTTTAGTGTATTTATCGGAAAAAATTAAATTTGCAAAATCACCAAAACGATTTTCGGAAATGGATTTTGTCAGTGCGACAATTCCAAACGACAACACAAATAAAAGTGTTGCCCAGTCTTTATTTTCGATTATTCTCGGGTTAAGTACTTGTTCAATCATAGCGATGCAAAATTACTGATTTTTTATATCATTCTTTTTATTATAATTTTATTATGAATGAAATCGTATAAAAAGTTTACTTTTGCGGTGAAATTACTCTAAAATATGAACGATTCCATTGTTATAATCCCCACCTATAACGAAATTGAAAATATAGAAAGCATTATTAGATCGGTGCTTTCCCAACACAAACTTTTTCACGTTCTTATTATTGATGATAATTCGCCAGATCACACTGCTGATAAAGTGCTTCAACTGCAATCGGAATTTTCAGGCAGATTATTTTTAGAAAAAAGAGCAAAAAAATCAGGTTTAGGAACGGCGTATGTTCATGGTTTTAAATGGGCATTGGAACGGAAATATGAATTTATTTTCGAAATGGATGCTGATTTTTCCCATAATCCAAAAGATTTAGAAAAATTATATAATGCTTGTCATTTAGGAGATGCTGATTTAGCGGTCGGATCTCGATATGTTACCGGTGTAAATGTGGTTAACTGGCCTTTAAGCCGGGTTTTACTGTCGTATTTTGCATCAGTATATGTGAAGTTTATTACCGGAATGGTGATTCATGATGCTACGGCTGGGTTCGTTTGTTACAGAAGAAAAGTATTGGAAGAAATCAATTTAGATAAAATAAAATTTGTTGGTTATGCGTTTCAAATTGAAATGAAGTACAGAACCTATTGTAAAAAATTTCAAATTGTTGAGGTACCTATTATTTTTACAGATAGAACTAGAGGTCAATCTAAAATGAGTAATTCTATTATTGTTGAAGCGGTTTTTGGGGTTATTGCACTTAGATTGAAAAGATTAATTAACACATTATAAGAAAAAGATACGATGAACAGGATTTTAATTAAGAATGCCAAAATAGTAAATGAAGGAGTGATTTTTGAAGGCGATGTATTAATTGAAAATGACTTAATTGTTGAAATTTCAGAAAGTATAAGTGCCAAATCATCTCAATGTATGATTATTGATGCCGAAGGGAATTATTTAATGCCCGGTGCCATTGATGATCAAGTGCATTTTAGGGAGCCAGGACTTACTTATAAAGGAGATATTGAATCAGAATCTAGAGCGGCTGTTGCAGGTGGAATCACTTCTTATATTGAACAACCTAATACGGTGCCAAATGCGGTTACCCAAGAAATATTAGAGCAAAAATATGAAATCGCTGCAGAGAAATCATACGCCAATTATTCTTTTATGATGGGCGCCACTAATGATAATTTGGACGAAGTTCTAAAAACAAATCCAAAGAATGTTGCAGGAATAAAAATATTTTTGGGATCATCCACAGGTAATATGTTGGTTGATAATGAAGTCACTTTAGAAAAAATATTTTCCAGTACACCCCTGCTTATTGCAGTGCATTGTGAGGATGAAGGCACAATCCAAAAGAACTTAGCAAAATATAAAGAAGAATTTGGCGACGATGTTCCGGTAACGGCTCACCATTTAATTCGCAGTGAAGAGGCTTGTTATATTTCTTCTTCAAAAGCGGTGGCTCTGGCTAAAAAAACAGGAGCTCGTTTGCACGTGTTTCATCTTTCTACAGCCAAGGAAATGGATTTGTTTACCAACAAAATTCCATTGGAAGATAAAAAAATAACAGCCGAAGTTTGTATTCATCATTTATGGTTTACCAATGATGATTATGCTACTAAAGGCAACCTAATAAAATGGAATCCTGCGGTAAAAACGGCTAATGATAGAAAAGTACTTTGGGAAGCCCTGCTAGATGATAGAATTGATGTCATTGCTACGGATCATGCTCCACATACTTTAGAAGAGAAAAAACAATCGTATCTGAAAGCGCCTGCTGGTGGTCCATTAGTGCAACATGCTGTTGTGGCTATGTTTGAAGCTCATCACCAAGGAAAAATAAGTGTTGAAAAAATTGTGGAGAAAATGTGTCATAATCCAGCCAAGATTTTCAAAATCGAGAAACGCGGTTTTATCAAAGAAGGATATTATGCCGATTTAGTTATTGTAAATGCTGGTTTGCCATGGAGTGTAAAAAAAGAAAATATTCTGGCTAAATGCGGATGGTCTCCTTTTGAAGGATATACATTTAAATCTAGAATTACGCATACTTTTGTAAACGGACAATTGGTTTATAATAATTTTAAAGTAAAAGAAATTCGTGCGGGAAAAAGAATGTTGTTTGACAGATAAAATTTAAAAATGAAGAAAATAATTATACTTTTAACGATTGTATTTGTGTTTGTAAGCTGTAAGGATGAGGTGGTTAAAAAGCCAAATCGTCTTATAGAAAAGGAAACAATGGTTAATATTATGTATGATTTGTCAGTTTTGGACGCAATCAAATATCAAAATCCTGCGTCCTTGGATACTTTTAAAATAAATCCAACTCAATATATTTATAAAAAATATAAAATAGACAGCCTTCAATTTGCACGAAGTAATGTTTACTACGCTTCTAATTATAAAGATTATTCGGATGTAGTTGATCAGATAAACGCCCGATTAACTAAAAATAAAGCATCAATAACTGCCCTTATAAAAGCTGAAGCGAAGAAAAAGAAAGCAATAAAAAAACCAATTTTACCAAAAAGTAAAGCCATAGATTCTAGCCAAGTACTATAACTAAAAAAGGGTTTAATACAAATTGGCAATTGCTTTTATGTATTGATGAATATCTAAAAAATCAGTTTTCAAAGTCTTTTTGATTTTTTCATTCGAATACTGATTTGTTGAAAAAGATGATTTTGCGGTAGCTTTAGTCATTTTCCTTTTCTGCTGAAAAATGTTCGATAGTATCCAATCTATTCTCCAGGCAATCTCGATCATTAATGGGGTTGCGTGCACGCTGGGCCTCTTTACTTTTAAGGAATCGGCTATGGTGTTTAAGAAATCTTTAAAAATTATATTGTCTGCAATTAGTGTAAATCGTTCGCTGTGGATTTCACTTTTCATCAATTGGGTTGCGATTCGAACCACATCGGTTACAGCGACAAATCCAGTACTTCCCAAAGTGTAAAATGACAATCCTTTTTTTACTTTCGTAAAAAGAACTCCGCTTCCTTGTTCCCAAAAACCTGGCCCGATAATAACTCCCGGATTGATAATTATTACTTGTAATCCTTCTTGCTGCCCACGCCATACTTCCATTTCGGCGCCATATTTAGAAATGGCGTAATCGCTGTGGTATTTTTCTGGATTCCATTCGGTTTCCTCGGTGATTTGGTTTTCGTGGGAGGCTAAATCGCCAAGTGCAGCAATTGAACTCACAAAACACAGTTTCTGTATTGCATTTGAAATACAAAAATTGACAATATTTGCGGTTCCTTCAATATTAGTTTTCCGAATTAAATCTTCGTCTTTTGGATCAAAAGAAATTAAAGCGGCGCAATGATACACGATGTCAATATTTTGAAAAGCTTTTTCTAAGGAAGGAATGTCAGTGATATCCGCTTGTATCCATTCGATTTGGTCGAATAGGAATTCTTTTTTGTACATGGAGAAAAGCGATTTGGTTTTCTCCATTGAAGCGACACTTCGATAAATAGCGCGTACTTTTTCTATCCCGATACTTTGGGATTCTATTAAATGAAGCAATAAATGTGCGCCCACTAAACCGGTTCCTCCTGTGACTAAAATCATAGTTGCAAATGTAACAAATTATCAATTTTATAATGTAACAATTAGGGTTTTAGACAATTTTTTTTCAAATTGGTACATTTTCAAATTTTCAAATTGTCTAATTAAAACTATCTTTGTCCAAATTGATTGAAAAGATGAAGAATTTTATTGAAGAAGTGACTTGGAGAGGAATGCTCCACGATGTTATGCCCGGCACAGAAGAACATTTGACGGGACAAATGCGTGTGGCGTATGTGGGAATTGACCCAACTGCCGATTCATTGCATATAGGACATTTAGTAGGTGTAATGTTATTGAAACATTTTCAATTATCCGGACACAAACCATTAGCGTTAGTGGGTGGTGCAACAGGAATGATTGGTGATCCATCAGGGAAATCGAATGAAAGAAATTTATTAGATGAAGCGACTTTGCGTCACAACCAAGAAGCTATAAAAGGACAATTGGCTCGTTTTCTGGATTTTACTTCTGATGCGCCAAATGCAGCTGAATTAGTGAATAATTACGACTGGATGAAGAACTTTTCTTTTCTGGATTTCATTCGGGATATTGGAAAGCACATTACGGTAAATTACATGATGTCTAAAGATTCAGTAAAGAAACGTTTGTCTTCTGAAGCTGCCGAAGGAATGTCATTTACGGAGTTTACCTATCAATTGGTTCAAGGATATGACTTTTTGCATTTGTACAAAAATAAAAATTGTACGCTGCAAATGGGCGGAAGTGACCAATGGGGAAACATCACTACAGGAACTGAATTAGTTCGTAGAATAGCCAGTGGAAAAGCGTATGCGTTGACTTGTCCGTTGATTACTAAAGCGGATGGAACCAAGTTTGGAAAATCAGAAGGCGGAAATATCTGGTTGGATTCTGCCAGAACTTCTCCGTATAAATTTTACCAATATTGGTTGAATACTTCGGATGTTGATGCAGAAAAATACATTAAGATTTTCACATTTTTATCGAAAGAGGAAATTGAGGTTTTAACTGAGAAACATCGAGAAGCACCACATTTACGTTTATTGCAAAAACGTTTGGCAGACGAAATTACAATAATGGTACATTCTGCAGAAGATTTAGAAAATGCGGTAAAAGCTTCGAATATTTTGTTCGGAAATTCTACTTCAGATGATCTGAAACAATTAGATGAAGCGACTTTTTTAGATGTTTTTGATGGTGTTCCGCAAGCGGAAATCTCAAGAAATGAAATTGAAACCGGAAGCAATATAGTTGATGTTTTAAACGAAAAAACTGGTTTTATGAAGTCGAATGGTGAAGCGAGACGTGCATTGACAGCTAATTCTATTTCGGTAAACCGAGAAAAAGTTGCCGAAGATTTTGTGCTTTCGACGAAAGATTTGATTAATAATCAGTTTGTGCTTTTGCAAAGCGGTAAGAAAAATTATTTTGTGGTTCGGGTTAAATAATTTTATAACTTTACTAAAATATCAAAAGCTATGGAAACTCAATTTTTGACCGACGAAAAAGGAAATAGAACAGCTGTTGTATTGCCTATCAAGAAATACAATAAATTGATTGAAAAATTGGAAGATTTAGAAGACGTTCGTCTTTATGATGAAGCCAAAAGAGAGGATGATGGGTATCGTATTTCATTTGAGGATTACATGAAAACTAGAGAAGGTAAAAAGTCAAATGTATAGTATTGAATTTTCTAAAAAAGCACAAAAGAATCTTGATAAACTATCAGATGTAATTGCTGATCCAATTTTATCCGCTATAGGTGAGCTTTCTAGTAATCCTCGGCCGTAAGGTTATAAAAAATTAAAAGGAAGAAAAGGATACAGAATTCGGGTTGGAAATTATAGAGTGATTTATGAAATTTTTGACGAAGTGCTAGTGATTGATTTTATTGATTTAGGACACAGAAAAGAAATCTACGAATAACGGTTTTAAATCACCATCAAATTACACCCTCGAATATCGGAATTATCAAAACGTCCCAATACCTCGAAAGAGTTGTTGGGATTTTTTTTGCCCAAATCCTGCGTGGCAATAAACGAACAAGAATTAATATTAGCCAGATCGATTACGTTGATTCCGCCCGTTTTTCCATCTTGAATGTAGGTCAAAGCGTCTTCGGTGTCACGAACGAGGATTTGCATCCAAGAAGGGCATTCAAATACGCCGTCACCAAGAGAATAGGCTTGCGATAACAATTCGGTCATTCCATATTCAGAATGAATCGCCGAAACTCCAAAACCTTTGCATAATTGTTCGTGCAGTTCTTCCCGAATCATTTCTTTGCGCTTGCCTTTCATTCCGCCAGTTTCCATGATAATGGTATTTTGCAATTGAAAGGTATGTTTCTCAATCAAATCTAATAAAGCGTAGGTAACGCCAATCAAAATCACATTTTGTCCGGCTTGGTCTAAAGCCATGAGTTTAGCAATCAGTTCATCATGATTGTGTAGATAAAAACCACTCTCGGGATGATTTGACAGTTGAATTAAATCTTCCACCATGTAAATCAATGAAGAACCTTCTCTTTCCAGATAAGATGGCAATAGAGCCAAAACAACGTAATTTTCTATGTTACCATAAAACTGAGAAAATCCTTTGCGGTAACTTTCTTCGTAGATAGAAACGTCAGTCACTAAGTGTTTGCTGGTAATCATTCCGGTTGTTCCGCTGCTGGTAAAAGTAGCCTGAATGGGATTTGAATTAGAAACCACAGGATGGCTTTTGAAAAACTGAATGGGCAAAAACGGAATCTGTTGCAATGATTTTACTTGATGGGAATCTGTTTTTAGAAAATCACAAAATTCCCGATATACTAGGTTGTTTTCATATTGAAACCGAAACGTTTTTAAGGCTGCTTTTTCAAATTGCTTTTGAGTCGAAATGGCAAATATATCGGTAGTTGTAATCAAGATTTTTTTTTACAAAAGTAATTAAAAATTTTGGGGGGTTCTTATAAACCCAAAGTCTGCAGAAAAATTTTCCCCATAAAAAAAAGCCCTAACATTCATTAGAGCTTTAAAATTTGTAATCAAAGTTTTATCTTACGATTAACTTTCGGGTAGCGGTTGCGTTATCTTCATTAATCTTGATGATGTAAACACCGGGATTAAGATAAGCTATGCTTAATTCTCTTGAGCTAAGCATCGTTTGGAGTACTTTTTTTCCTAAAATATCAAAAATGATTATTTCTTTGTCTCCGTCATTTTTTGAAGAAATGTAAACTTTGCCGTTATTAACGGGGTTCGGGTACAAGCTCAAGCCTTCTATAGAAGCAGTTTCTTGTGTCTTTGGCTGTTGCTTGTTCTCTTGAGCTGAGAGGCTTGTTGAGAATATAAAAACCAATAAAGTAATAATATAAAAGTAGTTTTTTTTCATTAGTTCTTTTTGTTATTAGTAAAGTTACAAAAAATATTTCAAATATTATACCAAAAAAAAACATCCTGAAAATTCAGGATGTTTTTTGTTAAATATTTTTTGTTTTTATTGCTTATAGGTCGATAGCCCAACCAGTAGCCCATGAAGGTATTCCAGCTCCGTTACCAGCTCCAGTAGCTGCAGATTCTGAAGTAACTATTGCAGAAACGTTAGCGCTTAAACCACTTGTTGCAGGAGCAACAGCATTTAATTTTCCTGAAGTTTTAGTTGAAACATCAGTAGTAAAGTTTACGTTTACTGCTTTCAAAGAAGTAGGGATATTAGCAATCGTTTCATTATTTTCTACGTTGAAACCAACTTTCCATCCACTAAAGAATAAATTTGTAAAAACTCCTTTAGTTCCTCTTCTTAATTTCATCGCGTCATTTTCTAACCATGTACCAGTAGTTGGTGCGCTTCCAGGTCCAACAAGACTTAAATTAGTGATAGTAGGATTAGAAATAGGAGTGTTTGAATATCCTAATTCAAAATTATCAGCTTCAATTCCTCTATTTCCTTTTCCGAAACCTAGTTTTCCGTACCAGTTTGTGTTTGTTCCATTCCATCCTTCAGTCCAGTCAAATTGGTCATCTTCGTTTCCAATAGAAACTAAGTTAGAAGTATTAACAGTTCCACCGAAGAATTCAATTCCATCATCAGCACCGTGAAAAAATTCTACAAAATCAATTGTTGTTCCAGATCCAACACCGAATAATGACATACCATTAAATTCTTTTTCACTGTTGAAAGCTGCACCTGCGTATTCGATTCTTAAATATTTGATTGAACCAGAATTGTCAGCTGCAACAGTTCCACCGTAAGTTAAATCAGCTACTTCTGATTGAGCTGTACTTGCACCGCCAGTTACCCGATTGATAGGTGCTTTTCCGCAAATTACTACTCCACCCCAGTCTCCAGCATTTTTTGTAGCCAATCCGCTTGTCATTACAACAGGTTTAGCAGCAGTTCCATTTACATTTAATTTTCCTCCTTGGGCAATTGCAATATAAGCAGATGTACCTCCAGTACCTTGAATAACAGTACCAGCTGGGATTGTCAATGTTGCGCCACTATTTACTTGAATTTTTCCAGATAACTTGTAAGTTTTTGTTGCGTCTAATGTTACTTCTCCGTCATTAATAGTTCCTTGAAAATTGTTTGCATCTGCTGTGAAAGTAGATGAAGTAGGAGTAGATGGGGAAGGGATGTCGTTTGAACTACAGCTTGTGATTAAACCTGAAGCCAAAGCTAAAATTCCAAATAATTTTACGGTTGATTTTTTCATGATTGTTTGATAAAATTTTATATTTAATTTCTTAGTACAAAGATGCAACAAGAGTAATTTTTGCATGTTATGTAAACATGATTGTTAGTTTAATAAAATACAATCGGTATGTTAAGTTAATGTTGCTATGTTAATTAATTTTATCGAGCTAACAGGAGTTATTAACAGTTTACTTTCCCTCCCGTTGATGGTTCTTTTTTTTGGTTTTAAGATAGGGGCAGTTCATTAGATTTTAAAAAAAAAAGAACAGCTTTTGGCTGTTCTTTTTAATCTTATTGCGTTTTTAAGTCCTGACTTATTCTTTTTCTAATTAGAATTGGTAGTTCAAGTTTAAACTAAATGTCATTCCTTTTTTATAAGATAATACATTGACATCTCCATTAAAGTTTTCTTGGACTCTTTTTATAACTGGATCTAAAATGTTTTTCACTACAAGTCCTAGCCCGAATTTTTCACTTAATTTTGATTTAGTAATAAAGTCTAATGAACCAAAAGCTTTGTCAACTAGATCCCCTTTTCCACTTGTTCCAATGGCATTAACTCTATCTGAAAAGTAAGTATATGCTACAGTTGTTGTAAGGTTTTTGTTTTTATTACTCCATTCGTTAAACAATGTTAAGTCAGCGTTTAACAATAAATTAGATGCTCCCGTAAATTTTCCTTTTGTGTTTGTAAAATCAACTTGAAAATCTGTTTCGTTATTTACCTTCGCTGAATTTAATTCTTGATTGCTGTATAAATAAGAAGCATTGATTCCGGCAGAAAGTTTTTTAGCATTATCTGAATCGATGTTCAAAAGTTGTTTTCTGTATTCTGCTTCGGAACCCGCAACATATCCGTAATCACCAGTGTTTATGTATGAGATGTCATTCGAAGAGGAAGAAACTGTTACCTCATTCATTGGGTTTAAGATGTATTTTCCAAAAGCTGTTACTGAAATTAACTCATCACTTTTAGGGAACATTTCCCATTTTAAATCGAAATTATAATCATCAGAAGCATATAGATCTTTATTACCAACTTTTACTTGTAGCACTTCTTCATAAATAAATGGTGCTCTTTCTTTAAATTGGGGTAGTGTATAGGTTTTGCTTAATCCTAAGCGTAAGTTTTGTTTGTCATTCAATTCATATTTCATAACTAAACTAGGTAAGAAAGCTGTTTTTTCTAATTTGTCATTTCCTATTGCACCTAGTTGTGTGTTCCAACTTACTTTTTGAGTTATTTGTTCACCTCTTAATCCTAGGACAGCGGTTAATTTATTGAACTTGTATTCCGTATTAACAAAAGCAGCGTGTATCGTTTGATCCCCTCCATAAGTTTGAGGGTCTAGAGCGTTGAATACTTGAGCATTTCCACGGAAAGTTGCGATGTTAAAGTTCCCATTATTGAAATTATCTTGGTTGTAAAATAAATCGAGGTTAGTAGGATCAACAATAGTATTAGTATTACCAGCAGTTGCTTTAATATTAAATTGGGTAGCTTGAAAACCTCTTGATTTGATTCTCTCGTTTAGACCAAAAGTAACTTTTCCTAGGAAATCACCAGCTTCATCTTTATTGAATTTGTAATCATAAGACACGTTCGCAGCTAATTCATCTTCTTTTAATTTTTGAAAATACCTGTGGTTGTCCGGAGCTGAGATGCTTGATAATTGATAACCGGTTGCTTCTTTTCTGAAAATGTTTTGACTTCTGTCAGGCATGTTTCCATCAATCATGTTGTATGAAAGTCCCCAGTTTAGTTTAGAACGGTCCCCTATTTTATGATTACCTAATATTTGGTTAATCCACAAACTATTTTTTTCATAGTTAAAACGACGAATTAAACCGTTTCCATCATTGGCAATATCTACAATATATCCATAATACTCTTCTTTTGACTGTGTTGAGGTGTTGATGTAAAGCGTATTGAAACTTAGTTTGTTGTTGTTGTTTATTTTGTAACCAATATTAGCCATTCCGGTAGTATTAGTTTCGTATTCCAGTTCACTGTAGTCTTCAAAGTTTTTATTGGCAATTCCATTACCATTAACACTTGCTTTTGCTGATCCATTGCTTTTTGAACTAAAATCGTTGTTAAAGGAAGCGGTTGCAAAAAAGCTAAGTTTTCCTTCAGAACCTAGGTCAAATGATTTTCCTCCTGAAATTCCAAAAGAAGTTGCTATTGGAGTGTAATCTTTCAATTGAAGAGAGCTATAGTTGTATTGTGTTAGTGCATTGCTTGGAATTGATTTGTTTGTAAATCCAAATCCGTTGAATCCCTTTTGTAATTTAAAATTATCTTCTGCAATTGCATTAGAGTTTACTTTAGAACCAATTTCTAATTTTAAGAAACCACTCCCTTTATAGTCTTTTGAGATGATATCCACGTTACCTCCGGCAAAGTCACCATAAATATTTCCGCTATAAACTTTATCTATAGAAATGTATTCAACAATATCTGTATTGAAGATTTCAAGATTTAAGTTTTTCTTCTCTGGATCGTTAGATGGAATTGGTAATCCATTCATCGTTGTAGAGTTGTAACGGTCACCAAGACCTCTTACAAATATATTTCCAGAACCTTCTTGCTTAGTAATACCGGTAGTTTTAGTAACAGCAGTAGCGACATCGCTTACTCCTTTTCGGGAAAGCTCTTGCACCCCAATGGTTTGTTTTATTTCGACAGCATTTTTTTGGTCTAACAGCAATGCAGTTTCTTTTTGTCTGTTTACCGTACTTTTTACCACTACATCCTCTAACTTATAACTTCCGGATCCTAATGCTTTACTAATTGTCTTGGTTTCATTTGCTGTAACTGTTACAGGAACTTCAATCGATTCGTAGCCTACAAAACTAAATTGAAGGGTGTAATCTCCTGGAACTATCGAGAGGCTGTATTTTCCGTCCATATCAGTGTTTGTTCCAATGGACGTTCCTTTAATAAGTACGTTTGCAAATGGTAATGATTGATTGTTAGCGTCCTTGTCTGTTAAGATTCCAGAAACTGTACCTTTAGTTTGCGAAAAAGAAAAAGTTGTAATCAATAATGCTATAAACAATATTCTGAATTTCATTTGTGTGTGTTTTATTTTTCTGCAAAGTAATGTCGCTTTTGTAAAGTAAAAGTTACTTGATTATTACCATTTAGTTTCGAGGATATTAATAAATCGTTAACATATTAAATTACGGTTAATGTGATTTTTAAACGGTGTTTTTATTGTTATATTTACAATCGGAATTGAAAATCACTGAGCATTATCAGGATAAATTGCATCAGATTAACATAATCTTTCTATTTATGAAAAAAAGAAACACGAAGATTTTACTCGTTGATGATGAGCCGGATATTCTGGAAATTGTGGGGTACAATCTGGCTCAAGAAGGGTATCAAATTGTTACGGCGGCAAACGGAAAGGAAGCTGTCGCAAAAGCCAAAAAAGAATTGCCGGATCTTATCATAATGGATGTGATGATGCCGGAGATGGATGGAATGGAAGCGTGTGAAAACATTAGAAAAATACCGGAATTGAATAATGTAATCATTACTTTCCTGACGGCAAGAAGCGAAGACTATTCACAAGTGGCCGGATTTGACGCTGGTGCAGACGATTATATCACAAAGCCCATTAAACCAAAATTATTGGTGAGTAAAGTGAAAGCTTTGTTGCGACGTTTAAAAGAACAAGAACAGAATAGCGAAACACTTAATGTTGGGGGAATCGAAATAAATCGGGAAGAATATAAAATAGTAAAGGATAATGTAGAAATAGCATTGCCTCGAAAAGAATTTGAGTTGTTTTACTTATTGGCTTCCAAACCAGGAAAAGTGTTCAAACGGGACGAAATTCTTGACAAAGTTTGGGGAAATGAAGTAGTTGTGGGCGGAAGAACAATAGACGTCCATATTAGAAAATTACGAGAAAAAATTGGAGAAGATTTTTTCAAAACTATTAAAGGAGTAGGGTATAAATTTGAAGTTTTATAGAAATCAATTGAATTTTTATTCTTGAAAATTTGCGCTAATTACCCCCTCTTTTTGTAAAATAAGCAATGCATAAATTAAATGAAAATAAGTTTTAAGAAAACCTATAAGTTCGCTGTAAAATCAGCTTTGTACATTAGTCTTTTTGCCACTGGATTTGTCATGTTTTTAGTGACTATACTGTTCCATGCTACGGTACATAATTTATGGTTATTTGGAGCAATTTTCATCTTTAGTATTTATGTTTTTTCATTCTTGGTCTTGCAATATAGAGTGGAACGATTCATTTACCGACGTGTAAAAAAAATCTACGATGAGGTTTCATTATTGGAATCCAGCAGTTTTATCAACAAGCCCATAACCACAGATATGGAGACTTTGTCTAGGGAAGTGAAGAAATTTGCTACAGATAAAAAACTAGAAATCGAATTACTTCAAGTAAGAGAGGAATACAGAAGAGAATTTCTAGGAAATGTTTCGCATGAGTTAAAAACACCTTTGTTTACCGTGCAAGGGTATTTGTCTACACTTCTAGATGGAGCGATGGAGGATAAGACTATTCGAAAAAAATATTTAAAACGAGCCGAAAAAGGAGTCGAGAGATTAATCTACATCGTAGAAGATTTAGATATGATTACTAAACTCGAAGCAGGCGATTTGAATTTGGAAATTTCTCAATTTGATATTGTTGATCTGATTCAGAATGTTTTCGAATTATTAGAAATGAAGGCAGATAAAAAGAAAATCACTCTTGCATTTGAGAATTATTATATCCAGCCCATTTTTGTAACAGGAGACAAAGATAAAATACAGCAGGTTATCGAAAATTTGATTGTAAACTCCATAAAATACGGAAAGGAAGGCGGTATGACTGAGGTAGCCATTGTAAACCTAACGAATAAAAAAGTACTGGTTCGAATAACCGATAATGGTGAAGGAATTGAAAAACAAAATATTCCAAGGCTTTTTGAACGTTTTTATCGTGTAAATAAGAGTGGTTCACGCTCAGAAGGAGGTTCGGGATTGGGGCTTGCCATTGTAAAACATATTATAGAAGCACATAAAGAAAAAATCTATGTGGAAAGTGAATTTGGAATCGGGTCTGAATTTTCATTTACAGTGGAGAAAGCCGGATTAAAAAAAATAGAAATCGATTTGAAATAAATTAATGTTAAAATACTTTAAATCAACAACATAAAAAATCATCATAGCTGAATTATTACGACAAATCCTATAATTTAACAATACAAACCTTAACGAAACGATAATTTATCACCACCATAATAATTTGTTAACATTGGCATAACATTACTGCCCCACCTTTGCAAAAAAATTAATCATATAACAACGATGAAAAAAATTTTATTTGCAGTGTTGGTTATGACCTCAGTGTTGTCTAATGCACAAGATGTCAAGAGTGATACTATTAAAGCGGTAAGTGTCGATTCTTTACAAACTACCACTGTTGATTCAGTCAAAACAGCAACTATCGAATCTTTGAAAGAATCTCTTGATGAGCATTCTATGAAATTTTCAGGTTTGGAAGAAAGACTGGCGACGATGGATGGTGATTTGGCTAAACTGACCAAAATTAAATTTTCCGGATATTTACAAGCACAATATGAAATGTACAATTTTCAAGACAATATTGGACCAGGACCATCCACAACGGCTGTGCCAATAAAAAACACATTTTTTATCAGAAGAGCACGTGTAAAATTGACTTATGAACCTATTACTGGCGCGGTATTTGTCATTCAGCCGGACTATGCTTTTGATAAAGTTACTTTAAGAGATGCTTATGTTCAGGTAAATGATCGATGGATACAAACATTCAAATTATTTTTAGGGCAATTCAACAGAACGAGTTATGAAGTAGAGTTTTCTTCACGTTCAAGAGAATTGTTAGAAAGAAGTAGAATGTCTGGAATCTTATATCCGCAAGAGAGAGACTTGGGAGCAAAAATTGAAATGGATTTACAAACTAAATATGAAATTCCATTCAAATTTCAGTTAGCTGTTTTTAACGGTAATTATGGGGAAGGTTCTTTGACAAATAATCTTAGAGATGTCGATAATAAGAAAGACGTCATGATGAGAGGTGTTTATTCTTTCACATTCCCGTCTCAAGGATTGGGTATTGATATTGGAGCCCATACGTATTTAGGGAATACGGCTGTTTTACAAGCTGGAACATTTAGCGATGTAAATAATAATAATTTCACTGCTAAAGTAGGTGATAGTTTTCAAAAAAGATGGTTTGGTGGAGAGATGAGAGTCTACTATGATTTTCTTGGAGGAATGTCTCTTAAAGGAGAATACATTTCTGGACAGATCTCGGGAGAAAAATCAACTACATTATTGCCAGTTGCTAATAGTAATCCTAGTTTTAATTTTAATGGTATCAGAGATTTTACAGGATACTATGCGACTTTGGTTAAAAACATTGGAAAAAGCAATCAGCTTGCAGTTCGATATGATAGTTGGGATCCCAACAGACATTTAGCTGGAAATGCAGTGACTATTAAAGAAGATTTAAAGTACGATAACTGGTCATTTTCTTGGCAATATTTTTACGATGATAATGTAAAAATTGTAGCAGGATATAGTTTGCCAATTAATGAAAAGAGTACCACAGTTGGTGGCGATTACATAAAAGATAAATTAGATAACACGTTTACAATTAGAATTCAGGCTGGATTTTAATCCTAAAAAATTAGATTTAATACAATAAAAAAAATAAAATGAAAACAACAAAAATTAAATTAGCAGCTATACTATTGGTTGTTATGGCAGTAGGATTTTCTTTTACCGCATTGAATAAAATTACAGTAAAAGGTTCTGACACTATGGTTATTTTGTCACAAAAATGGGCTGAGGTTTATATGCAAAAACATCCAGGTGCTTCAATTCAAGTAACTGGTGGTGGATCTGGAGTAGGTCTTGCAGCTTTAATAAATGGATCAACTGATATTGCAAATTCAAGTCGTCCAATTAAAGCTACTGAAGTTGAAAAATTAAAAGCAAGATACAGTACATTAGGTGTTGAAATTCCTTGTGCAAAAGACGGATTGTCTGTTTATTTAAACAAAGCAAACGGAGTTTCTGAATTAACGATTAAACAAATCGGGTTAATTTTTGCAGGTAAAATTACAAACTGGAAACAAGTAGGTGGTGTAGATGCAAATATTAGATTATACGGTAGAGAAAGTAGTTCAGGTACTTTTGCTTTTTTCAAAGATAATGTAGTAAAAACAGATTATTCTCCAAGTTGTCAAACATTGCCGGGAACTGCAGCAATTGTAAATGCAGTTAAGAAAGATAAATTAGGAATTGGTTACGGTGGTGCTGCTTATGCTGAAGGTGTAAAAGACTGTAAAGTAAAAAAAGACGATAAAAGTCCTGGTGTTTATCCAACAGCAGAAACGATTAAAAATAAAACATATCCAATTTCTAGATACTTATACATGTATTTGAAATCAAGACCAACAGGGGAAACAAAAGCTTTTGTTGATTGGATTTTAAGTGCGGAGGGTCAAAAACTAGTTGTTGAAACAGGGTATTTCCCAGTAAAATAATTTAGAATTTTTTCTTATTATCCTTCCCTAGTGTTTCTCTGGAGAAGGATAATTTGCATTAAAAACAAATATAAATTGCCATTTAATTTAATAGTCATGAAAACAAATAGTTTAAAATTAGCAGCAGCCGTCTTATTAATTATTTTAACGATAAGTTGCAAATCGGATGAAACTAAAAAGATAACAGTAAAAGGATCAGACACCATGGTGATTTTATCCCAGAAATGGGCTGAGGCATTTATGAAAACAAATCCTAAAACTATAATTCAGGTAACGGGAGGTGGTTCCGGTGTAGGAATTGCAGCGTTGCTAAATGGTTCAACAGATATTGCTAATGCAAGTCGTCCTATGAAACCATCTGAAATAGATAAGTTAAAGGAGAAATATAAAGTGAGTGGTGTTGAAGTACCTTGTGCGAAAGATGGTTTGTCTATTTTTCTAAATAAAGAAAATCCAGTTTCGGAACTTACTATTGAGCAATTGGGAAATATTTTTTCTGGTAAAATTACAAATTGGAAAGAAGTAGGTGGTGAAAATCAAACTATTAGATTGTATGGTAGAGAAAGTAGTTCAGGTACTTTTGATTTTTTCAAAGAACATGTTGTAAAAACAGACTTTTCACCTAAATGTCAAACCTTGCCAGGAACTGCTGCAATTGTTAATGCAGTTAAGAAAGACAAGTACGGAATTGGTTATGGTGGTGCAGCTTATGCTGAAGGAGTAAAAGATTGTAAAGTAAAACAAGATGCTGCAAGTGAAGGAGTTATGCCAACGGCCGCAACTATAAAAGATAAAACTTATCCAATTTCAAGATTTTTATATATGTATCTAAAATCAGCTCCAACAGGTGAAACTAAAGCTTTTGTCGATTGGATTTTGAGCCCTGCAGGTCAAAAAATGGTTGAAGAAGTGGGCTATTATCCTTTAAATTAATACTACTTTTGTATCACTTACTATTTTAAAAATGTGTGATATTTTTGTTTTAAATAAATAATGAATTTTTAAAAAAAATAGATGGATTCCCAATTTCCAAATAAACAAAATTTCACAAAAGAAAGCCTAAAAAAACAATTTAGACTTTCTGAATTTCTTGCAGAAAAAATTATTTCATCAGTTGCTTTCTTATCGATAGCAATCATTATTCTTATTTTTGTTTTTGTTTTTAAAGAGTCGCTGCCTATTTTTAATTTTGGTAAAGACACAAAAGCAAAAACGGAACAAGTCAATACGTCTTCTTCTGAATCAAAGCCTGAATCTTATGGAGCGGCGCCTGCCGATGATTTAAAACCAGAAACATATGGTTCAGAGCCAGTAACTCAGGAAGATTTGAAACCCGAGACCTACGGTTCAGAACCCGTAACTCAAGAGGATTTAAAGCCAGAAACCTACGGTTCAGAGCCCGTAACGCCGGAAGATTTAAAACCAGAAACCTATGGTGATGTGAAAGCAGAGCCGGCAGTTTCAAGCAGCGCAGAAGAAAAAACTGAAGTTGCAGCAGAAAACAATGAAGGTTCAGATAAAACTTGGAGTACTTTTTTAACTACAGAATGGGTACCCGTTTCTGAACATCCTAGATTTGGTTTAATTGCTTTATTGATTGGTACTTTGAAAGTGACTATAATCTCTATGCTTATTGCTGGTCCTATAGCAGTTTTAGCAGCGTTATACACTTCTTGTTTTGCTTCACCAAGGGCTAAAGAAATTATCAAACCAATTATTGAAATGCTTGCTGCGTTTCCATCAGTTGTTATTGGTTTTTTTGCATTAATGGTAATGGCTACATTTTTTCAAGATATATTTGGATATGAATCTAGATTAAATGCTTTTATTGGTGGTGTCGCAATGGCATTAGCAGCGATTCCTATTATTTATACCATTTCTGAGGATGCGCTGTCTTCTATACCAAAAACATTTACCGAAGCAAGTTTAGCATTGGGAGCCAGTAAATGGCAAACTGCTTTTTTTGTTATTTTACCAGCCGCTACACCAGGAATATTTGCAGCTTTACTTTTAGGAATTGGTCGAGTTTTTGGAGAAACAATGATTGTACTTATGGCTACTGGAAATGCAGCGCTATCATCACTAAACCCATTTGAAAGTGTACGAACATTTGCAGCTACAATCGGTTCAGAAATGGCCGAAACTGTTTTTGGAGAAACTCATTATAGCGTTTTATTCTTCATAGGGTCATTGCTTTTCATTTTTTCATTTGCATTAAATGCCGTTGCAGAATTTTATGTAAAAGGTAAATTAATCAAAAAATTTCAAGGTAAATAAATCATGAATACAAGTAGTAACGAAACAGAAAGCCACTTTTTTTCAAGTAAAAATAAAGGCGCGGATGTAAAAGGAAAATTTATTATTGGGATTACGCAATTAGCGGTTCTTTTGATTATAACCGTACTTTTTATTATTATAGGAATTATTGTATATGAAGGGCGTGAAAAATTTTCATGGGAATTTATAAGTTCATTCCCTACAAACGGAATGACCGAAGGAGGAATATTTCCAGCTTTAATAGGCACTTTTATTTTAGTTATCGTAATGTCAATTGCCGCAGTTCCTTTTGGAACAATTACAGCGATTTACTTAACGGAATATGCCAAAGAAAACTCAAAATTCGCAGCAGCAGTTCGTTTCTCTATTCGAACTTTGGCCGTTGTACCTTCAATTATCTTTGGTCTTTTTGGTCTTGGTTTTTTTATCCAATTTGTTGGTGGAGGAATAGATAAAACTTTCAACGGTGGTCAGTTGCATTGGGGACAACCAAACATTCTTTGGGCGAGTCTTACCATGGCATTGTTAACGTTGCCGGTTATTATTGTTTCTGTTGAAGAAGCTTTGAAAACGATTCCTCGTGAATTACGAGAGGCAAGTTTGGCCTTAGGCGCTACAAAATGGCAAACCATTAAAAATGTTGTTCTTCCTGGGTCTATTTCTGGAATTATGACGGGAACAATTCTAGCGGTTAGTAGAGGCGCCGGAGAAGTGGCTCCTATTTTATTTACAGGAGCGGCCTATTATTTAGCAACTTTACCAGCTTCTTTGAGTGATCAATTTATGAACTTAGGATACCACATTTATATCATGTCTACCCAATCTTCTGATGTTGAAAAAACAATGCCTATTCAATTTGCTACAACATTAGTATTGTTATTGCTTACATTATCATTAAACTTAGTTGCGGTACTTATTAGATCCAGAATTAGACGAAGAGCTAAATAATTAAAGCGGACTAATAAATTACATTTTAGATATAACATAATTACATATGAAAGATATAAAAATACAAGTAAATGATTTATCATTATACTATGGAGAAAAAAAGGCATTAAAAGAAATAACAATGCAAATTCCTGCTAATAAAGTTACGGCTTTAATTGGACCTTCAGGATGCGGTAAATCTACTTTTTTAAGATGTATCAATAGAATGAATGATCTAATTCCTGATGTGAAAATTACAGGAAGTATGCTCGTGGAAGGTGTTGATATTTATAATAAGGATGTCGATGTTGTTAATATTAGAAAGAAAATTGGAATGGTTTTCCAAAAATCAAATCCATTTCCAAAATCTATTTTTGAGAATATTGCTTACGGTCCAAAAATAAACGGAATAAAAGATAAAGCTCAATTGAGCGAAATCGTAGAGACTTCTTTGCGTCAAGCTGCAATTTGGGAAGAAGTAAAAGATAGATTACATGATTCCGCGTTAGGTCTTTCAGGAGGTCAACAACAACGTTTGTGTATTGCAAGAACGTTAGCTGTAAGCCCGGATATTATTCTAATGGATGAACCTGCAAGTGCGTTGGATCCAATATCTACTTCCAAAATAGAGGAATTAGTACATGAATTAAAAGAGCAGTACACTATAATTATTGTTACACACAACATGCAACAAGCTGCTAGAACCAGTGATTACACAGCGTTCTTTTATTTGGGTGAGTTAATAGAAATGGGTAAAACTAATGCTATATTTACGAAACCAGAGAAAAAACAGACCGAAGATTATATCACAGGTAGATTTGGATAAAAATTATAATTGGAAACAAGCGTTTTTAAGTCTTGTTTAATATTGTGAATTTTGTAAACTTTGTAAATCTTTAATTAAAAAAAAATGGCTTCACACTTTCAAATAGAATTAGAAAAATTAAAAAATGTTATCCAAAAGATTGGACTTTTGGCAGAAAATCAAGTTGGTGAATCGGTAAGAGCATTGCTTTCTGAACCGGTTTCTGAGGGTAAAGAAGTTAAAAAAATAGAAAATAAAATTGATAAATTAGATGTAAAAATCGATGAAATTTGTCAAAGTATTTTTGCGTTGCAACAACCTGTTGCCTCAGATTTGAGGTTTATCATGTCGGCAATGCAAATTAGTAATGAAATTGAGCGAATTGGTGATTTGGCGATTAGCATTATCAAAAAATCAAAAAACATCAAAGACAAACACGACCTGATTGTCAAATTTAATATTGCTGATCTTGCAAGAAAAGTAGAGATTGTTACCATAAAAGCTAATGAGTGCTTCTTGACTCGTGGTGAAAATACTATTGGGGAAATTTTTATTTTAAACAATACTATAAAAAATGAAACAGAAGATACGATTCATGATATCATAAATGAAATGAAGTCTAATTCTAAAACAGTTGTTTCAGGAACTAATCTTGTCATTGTTTTGAAGCATTTAGAACGTATTTCTGAGCATTGTACAAATATCGCCGAATATGTTTATTTTATGATAAACGCTAAAATAATCAAACACGAAAAATTTGACGGTAAGAAATCTGATAGTTAATCTATCCAGGATTACTTATAATTAAATTATAAAAGTTAAAAAACACACACTGATAGTTTACTTTCAAATTACTATTAGTGTGTTTTTTGCTTATAAATTAATCTTATTAAAAGAGTTTGAGTACTTGAATTAAAACAGCATTATTATTTTTCAAAAACCTGAAACAGGAATTCCCAATTCAGTACAGCGTCTATTTGTGGTAGTCCTTTAAAATTCTCGATTTCAAGTAAGTTTTCTATTTTAAAATTGTCTTGCTCTGCATAAGGAACTAAACCTTCTTTCTTATATTTTTTTGCCAAATATTCCTGCTCGTATTGCCCTGGAGTAGGAATAAAAAATGCTTTTTTGTCTAATTTTGCCAAGTCCATAACGGTTGTATAACCTGATCTGCATAGAACTTTGTCACTTTCGTTAAAAGCTTGCTCCAGCTGACGCGTATTCATAAAATTATAATAGGTGACATCTCCTATTTGTTCCTTTATTTGGTTTTTTTCGACTACTCCTTTAATGAAAATTGTTTTTCCAGAATATCTCAAAATTTCTATTTTCAATTGCTCTTCTAAAATGCCTCTTTGTGGTTCAGGTCCCGAAAGAATGATCATTAAATCATACTTTATTTCGGTTTGTTTTTTGTGCAAACGGCTCAAAGGACCAATGTATTGAATGACTAAATTGGTTTTTTCTAAATGTCCCAGTGCGCCAGTCAAATTTGGTTTTGTAGAAAAGTCGGGAACCCAACAAGTGGTATATTTTTTTATTATATTTTGGTGCATTTTACTCGTTAACCAAGTTGTATTTCCAGTCATTACATTCAATTGATGAGTCATAAATACGGAAGGTATTTTTTTGCTAAAAACACCTAACCGATTGTCTGAAATAATACCATCAATTTCATATTTCTTAATCCATTCTTTTACCATTTTTTTCTCATTATAAATGGCTTGGATCATCTTGGGACAACTTTTAAATAATTTCCATTTAAAATTTTTACCGTTTTTGGCGTATTCTATCTGGTAGGAAGGAAGTTCAAGGAATTGTAGATACGGAAACTCTTTCCGCAATAATTCAAGCGCAATTCCATCAGAAGCAATTATTGGAATATAATTATTTTCTTGTAAAGCCTTAATAATTGGAATACATCTTGTAGCATGTCCCAAACCCCAATTTAGTGGAGCAATCAAAATAGTCTTGCTGTATGCATTCAAATCCATTGGTCGATATATCTAATAGTTTCTAATGGGAAAGATACATAAACTAGTGGTTTGTTTGTATTTGTAAAGCATTACTAAAACATTAAGTTATCCATTTCACATTAAATTTTTGCGGTAACGTCCTTGAACTTTTTGTGCACTAAATAAAAAGAGACTGCCATTTTTTGACAGTCTCTTTTAGTAGTTTTTAAATTAAATTATTCTTGGATGTAGGTTTTGTTTCCGTTTGCATTGATGTAATATTTCCCTCCTCTAGGACCGGTATATACTTTTTTACCATTATATTCACCAGTCACTCGGTCTGGTATTCTCGGAGCCTTTTCATTGGTCTCTTTAATTTTTGCTGCGGGTTTTTTAGTTTTTGCAGTTATTGTATTATTAATTTTTTCTGCTTTTTTTTCTGTTTTTATGGCCTTTTCATTGACTGCTGTAGCTTTTGCTCTCGCATCACTTTTTGCTTTAGCTGCTTTTTCTTTGCTTTCTGCAGCCATAGTTTTTACATTGCTTCTTGCTTTCGCGACCTTTTGATTTTCTTCTTTAGCATTGGCTTTTACATCACTTTTTGCTTTTGAAACTGTCTTTTTGGCTTCTTTGGTAGCACTTTCCGCTTTTGCCATTTTAGCTTTCTCATCACTTTTCGCTTTAGCAGCTATTACTTTTGCTTCGGCCTTCGCTTTAGCATCGCTTTTTGCTTTAGCTGCTTTTTCTTTGGCTTCGGCTTTGTCTTTGGCTATTTTTTCTGTTTTAGCTTTAGCTTTTTGCTTTTCAGCAGCAGTTTCTTGTGCATAAAAAGTACTGGATAAAATAAACACAAAACATAATAACAATAATTTTTTCATGACGTTAAGGTTTTTAAAGTTGTTGTTTTAAATCTAATTCTACATAAATTTAACAATTTAATTCTGAATATTTACGTAAAACGCTAGAAATAAGCCCTTAACTGCACACTTCCTGTGTGGATAGTCTGACTGGATTCACTTTTTCTACCTTGGTAATTTAAATTGATATCTAAAAATTGGGTCAAGTTTTTCTGCAAAAGAAATCTCCAAGTCAAGTTTTGCCCAGTTTGTAGCCCTTCCAGCATTTGAAAACCAACTGAGGAGAATTCATTTCCTTTGAATTTATTTTGGTAAAAGGATATTTCACCATTCATGGTAAATTTTTTATTACTCGCATAAGAAAAGGAAGTTCCCAAGCGATTTTGTACTAATGTTTCTAAATTTCCAATTTGGTTTTCTTTGTTTTGCCATTCATAAAATAAATCCCAACTGGTATTTTTAGAAAATAAATAACTGATTTTTGGAGCCAATTGATACCCATTTACTTCATAATTTTTTTCAGTAAAATTCTCTGATGCAATTGAGGTTTGGATTGTTTTTGCGAAAAAATTGAACAACCAACTTTTCTTATATAAATTAGTGTATTGTAATTGATGAGAACTGTTTCTGGCTTCCTGTGACCCTATAGATAATAAGTTTTTTGTCTGGTTTTGTAAATAGGTGTAAGTGACGGAATTATTCTGCTTACCTCGATTAAAATACAAACTGTTTCGGAAACTGGAATTCAATCCCAACACATTTTCTTTGGAAGAACTAAAGGGATTTAATTCGAAATTATTGCCGTCACTTTTTGTTTTTCGGTCAATTATAAATGCCGTTTGGTTATAAAAATAAGACAGCAGTTTTTTTAATCCAAGTTCGTTTTGCCATTGATTTGGGTTTAGGGTAACGGATTGTGAAAATTTATTTTGATGTGTTTTTATATAAATCCGATTAGGCAGGAAAATCCTAATGTACTTAGCCTGATCGATAAATGGGGCGATTTCAAACTCTTGTAATTCCTGAATTCCATTGGCATTATAATCATTCCAAGTGTACGCTCCTTGACCGGCTGGAACTTCAAGATAAGTAAATTCCTGTTGCGGAATACTTCCGGAATTTGTTTCATATACGGTTGCATTTTGAATCAATTGATTGAAAAAGCGATCGGTGTAAATTATTCTGGAATTCAACGATGACTCGCTTTTTTTAGTGGAATTCACAAAATCTAAATTTCTGTAATTGACATAAATCGATAAATCGCTTTTGTTTGTTTGAATCAATTTAGACTTCAAAAAATACGTTTGAGAATTATTTACTCTTTGCAAAATCCTCCCGGCAGTTTGGGATTGTAAACTGTCATTTTTTCGGTTTAAATAGCCCAATTCTACGAAAACTTTAGTGCTGTCGCCACGACCTGTGAAAAAGCTGTATTCCGTAAATCGTTGGCTTAAAGCCAAAAATTGATTTGTTGTTTTATCTTTTTCCTGATTATCCTCTAATCTCAAACTGCTTCCAATCCAATTTTTATTGAAATGGTATCGAGTTTGGGTTTGGTTTCTAAGGAATTTTGAGGAAGAAACAATGCCATCGCTGTTTAAGAAACTGCCATGATTTTGAAAAGTCCAATTTTTTAAACGTAATAAACCATTTAGAATATGTCTGCTGCCCGAAAAACTTTCCGAAAAATCTAATTTTTCAAATTGATAGGTTAACAATCCTTTCTTTTGAGTTTCTTTTTTTTCATTTAAAATAAAATTTAAGCCTGAAACTAAGTAACTTTGATTGCCAATTGCAGTAGTTCCCAGATTCCAATCTCTATCGAATTCAATGGTATAAAGGCGTTCAACAGACCTAAAATCTTTTTGTACAAATTGATAATTGGCAAAAGCATCAACGTTCCATTTCTTTGAAAACAAGCGTTGTTTCAAGTTTATTTTTCCTGCAAGACCTTTGTTATTGGTGTCGTCCATCGAAGAGAACAAATTCTTATCATTGTTGCTGACTCCTAATTCAAAATCAACAGCAGTTTTTTCGGTGGGTTTGTATTTTCCAAGGAATGTAGCGACTTGGATTTTCGTAGGGGCTACTAATTGAATAATAGGTTCGTAATTTCCTTGCGGAACTCCATTTGGCTGGACATATTCATAGATTCTGCCATTGGCAGCCGAATTTGTCAAAATATAATTCCCCTTATTGTTTCCCACAAAACTAAACCGGACATTGAATAGTTCGTCTTGAGCATTATTTGAATATTCGAAGATTTCTTTAGCATTGACGATGGTTTTTTTGTACAGCACTTTGTTTTCAGAATACGTGTCTGCATAAGCAGAAGGTGCAACCATCAAATCTTGATTGTCTCCTGAATTTACTAATATTTGCGCTTGTTCCTTGGAGAGATTTTGTTGTAAAGGTTGGTTTTTTAAATCATTTTCGGAGTATAAATAACTGCCAAAACTCCATTTTTCATTTTCATGAGTGGCTCCCGCATAAGTAACAAAGCGAGTATAATTTCTATCCGAATATTGGTATTCTATAGCAATCCGCATTTCGGAAGTGATGGTAAAAAGCGGTGTAAATACGATTTCTCCTGCATTGTAATCAATTGTGTAATCATTGTTTTCTCCTCGTTTCAATAAAATTCCATTTACATAAACCCGCTCTGAACCGGAGATAACAAGAACATATAGCTCGCCGTTTTGTCCTTTTAATTTATATGGACCCTGATTGCCTTCTTGTCCTGTAAAATTACTTTTGGCATATTGCCCTTTGACAAGTGCCGCAGATGCAAAAACATTGGTTTTGCTGTCTTCGGTTCCAAAGTCGAAACTGGTAGCCAATCCTTGTACTTTTTTATTGAAATTAAGGAATTGTGTTTTCTTATTTTCGAGAAAAATATCCCCAGCTCTAATGTTCCATTTATCGCTGAATAATTCCATGAATACATTGTCAAATTGATCTAATTTTTGAGAGTAACCGCCATCTTGCAGAGGGATGTTGCTGTCTTGTAAGGAAGCTCTTAGGCTTACTTTCTCGGATAGTTTTCCTGTGATTTGTAAATCTAAATTTGAATTTAAGACAGTATTCTGGTTGTTACCGACCGTTACTCCGCGGGTAATGCTTCCAGAAGTATTTAATCCGTCAAAAGGAACGTTTTTCTTCTGTGTCTCTGTTTCAACTTTATATAATTTTCCGGACGTGGCTTCATTACTCACTACTCGACTTGGGTCATAAATGCGATAATCTTTCGTCAGAAATTCGGGTAGTTTGAGGTAGTGAATCGTTATGGAATCAGAAGGAGGTAGATAATTTTCGCTAAGTAATAAGGTGGCTTTTTGAAAATTTATTTTATAAAATAACGTGTCGATTGGTTTGTCATTGGCGTCAAGCAATTTAAAAAAACTAGAATTAATGCCTTCACTTTCAAGATGAATGGTGTCGCGCGAGGCAAGAATTTTTTTGGTTTTGTATAACGAATTAGTTTCCTGGGCTTGTATTCCAGAAAAGAAACCGATGACCACCCAGAAAAGTAATTTTTTCAACATAAATACAATAACTCGAAAGTACCAAAAGTAGTATTAATAATTTTTAAATTGACTAATCTGATTATTATTGAAAGTATCACAGTGTTTCCACTTTATAAATAAAAAAATGCTTTTACTTATCAAAATTCAGGAATTTCGATAACAACTGTTTGCACAATTATTCTTAGTGCACTAGTTTTGGACACTGAAATTTAAAAGGTTTTGTGTAAGACGTTATTTCAATGCTCTTCTGATTTTCAAAAAATGTAATGGCTACTACTTTAAAACTTATAAATTAAAAAACCATTTTAAAAAATGAAAAAAAAATTATACACACAATTTACATATCTGATATTTTGCTCTGTCTTAGTTGCCAGTTGTACTAATGACGAATATAACACACCTGATCTGCAAAACACAATAGATGTAGAAATGCCTTTTGAATCTATAAAAATGGATGAAAATGGACAATTAAAAATGAAATTCGCTGAATCTCTGGCCAATGCATTACTTGCCAATAAAGATCTACGCCGATTAGTTAAAGAAGAGGCTCTAAAACAATTTGACAAAGATTACGATGTAATGTATCAGCTGGTTAAAAACAAAAGTTTAATGCCTACTGATTACAACGGAATAAGCAACGGAAAAGTAGCTAAAAGTACTTTAATTACATCCTCACAAGCTACTACTTTTAGACAAGCCCTACTTCCTTTTTTTAAAAATGAAGCGGAACTTATTGAAATAGAACAAAAGCTACCATTATTATCTATATTTGTTCCAGAATTACCATTAGGATACTTTTCTGCTGAAACTTGGGATGTTAACGATGAAAACCAAGTGCCTGATGTGGCATTCCGCTTAAATACTACTAATGATGTACCAGTGATAGGCAAAGATGGAAAAAATTATGTTATAGAAGCTGCATTAACACCTGGATTCCCTATTATTGTAATCAAAGAAAATGAAAGAATGAGGGTGAAGCAAAATAAATACAGTGTAAGCAAGAACTCAAAACAAGCTTATGTTGGTTTTAGTGACTTTGAATATTTAGATGATAATTTTGATCCAAATGCTTCAGTCAACAATCCCCCAATTGTAAATAATAGCGGTATAGATCAAATCTTGATCGACTCTTATAATGTCTGGGAAGGATATGGACCAGGTGGATGGCAACGGGATAATATTTATTATGGTTTGACTCCAACTAAACAATCAGGGGCTATAAACGGAGGAAAATATAGAGAACATATAACTTCTTTTAAATTATCTGGTAACGATCCAACAGTGGCGTTTAATGGTATAGCAAATATAGAAGATCCGCAACAAGTCACAGATTACAGATTAGGTGATTCTTCTGGATGGACAGATGGAAATTTTGAATTTCTAATTTATTGCTACTATGGAGCAAAAGCGTCTAATTTAGGAGCTTCAGACACAAAAGGATTCTCTGCAAAACCGTCAGATTTGTTTGAATTAAAATATGAAGCTTACAGTAGATTTAACTGGCCTTTCAAAAAAACATATATACGAACAACCATAATCACCTCAAAAACAATTAATTTTTTAAATAATAATTACGGTACATTATTGCAATTTCAAACATGGGACTTAAATAGATTTGCAAATGAATGGAAATTTTCATTCGAAGAAGTGGACGATCCATTAGAAATTACTGATCAACAAGTTATTAGTCAAAAGTTCAATACAAATCTTAATTTAGATACAACGTTAGGTGAAATCGTTAAAGTAGGTCTGAAATTTGGTGTTTCTTTTGAAGAATCAAAATCAAATACCTACACGATTAAAAAAACAACAAAAAGCAATAATTTATTTGATGTAGTTATCCCTTTTTATGATAATGTCGTTAATAAAGATCCAAACATTGGACAAATTGTGCCGCGAATCTATTACACTGGTAAAGTAGAATTTGCCATAAGACCAATACAAGTACAATGGTAATATTAAAAAATATAATCTCTCGAAACAAAATTTTCGAGAGATTATCAATAACTACCGTGCTTTCGCTTATCCTTGCACTTTTTATTTCTTGCGCCAAAGATGAAATATTTATCAATACAATTAGTAAATCACTTGAAATATCAATTGATAATGAAAACTTGAAATTAACCAATAGTTCAATTTCATCTAATGAAAGTTGTAATAATGTATTTGTAAGTTGTAGATATGAATCACCAAAAGACGCTGGCTTTAGAATCGAATTCCGTTTAACTAAGAGTGGTGCATTAAGAAATATTAGACTTTTTGACTATCGCAATGGAAATTCGCATTTTGAATCTGCTGATTTTAATCCAAAAGGACTAATTGCAATAACAAACTTTAGTTATGATGAAACAAAAAAGTACCTCCATTTTGATTTTAAAGGAGAACTACTCGAGCAAGCGTATGGTGATGAATTAGATGTAGCTAAAAAAAGAAAATTTGTAGAGGGCTCAATAACCATTACGGATGTAAGGAACACTCAATGTACCAGTTTCACTCCTAATCTAATTTTTGAAACTACGAACCTTCGTTTTCTAAGTAACGATAATTTTGGGTCCAATGATTCAACTTTAAAAACAAACCCGTACCAGTTTTTCTTCTACTCTGATAATGGATACAGAACCATTTTTAGATCGAATAAAGATTTATGGAATCTGGAAAAGGGAACCTATACCTTTGACCAAAATACTATTGAAAACAGAATTGATTTTGAGCAATACATAGGTATTTTTAGAGCTACACAATTATTATGGATTAGAGACATTGAGTGGAAAAAATTTCAAACTTCAGGTTGTTACACCATCAAAGAGCACGTTATGATAAACGGACTAAAAGTAACTAAAGGTGAAATGGCCCTGCAGGTTTATGATAATGGAATACTGCTATACAGCAGCAATAATGGAACATTTGAAGTTACAGGATTCAATTAAAAGACGGTTTTTCTTGAAAACAAAAGGGTTTCACTTTCGAGTCAAGCCCTTTTTTTGTCTTTCATTTCCTGTGTTTTGTAATACCGATACAAATGATCGTAGATAATCAACTCATAATGTCGTTGTCTGGAGGTAAACTGCCTATTGACCATCATATGAATATGGCTACTTAAAAAATCTAAAAGTGGGATTTCTACTTTTACCCTAATAGATGCTGCAATCGCAGCAATTGCCTTACTTTTCTCTTCTATTATTTTGAATAATTCTACAAAATGCTGTTGTACTTTACCTGTTATGAAAAGATCTATGTCTCGAGATAACGTTCTATAATGTGCATCCATTTCTTTTTTCAACACTTTATCCGCACTAAATTCCTTTTTGAAAGCCAATTGCAAATCATCCATCAAAAGTAACTTATCGGCATTGGTTAGCGAAAAAGAATTCAAGAAAGTATCAATCGCATAGCAGCTAAACAATAACTGGATTTCATCATTTATAAAATCGGATTTAATTTTCAAATAATTAATTATCATTTCGCTGTCCTGCCAAAAAAGAAATTCTGAATCCATCATCGTATTTTCTCCATATCTTTCAATCTCTCTTTGATAGGTGTCCGTTTGGATTTTCCAAATACTATTTTCCACTAGCAACTTGTTCAAAACAGGATACATTTTTGCAATAACATTTGAGGTATTTTCAGGCGTTTTACAATTAAATCGGATTCTTATATGATCATCAGGATCCTTGTATCTGATAAAAAACCATTGGTCAATTATTTTTTCTGCTGTCAAATCCACAATAACAGGATATAGTTTTTCGAGCAAAATTAAATCTGCCGTTTTCACTCCTGTATAAATTTTATAATACAACCACTCACTTCCGATGCAAAAAATCCTTTTCATTCTGCCTGCTGTTTTTCTTTATAAAAAGAGAGTATAACCTGATTCGTAAAACTTTCTCCATTTGAATCTTTGACTGCAGACTCTTCGCTAAATAAAAATTCTTCTAAAACTATTTTATTGTGATGCTGAACCGATTTTAGAAACAATCGCACACCAACTTCTTTTTCAAAATCTACCAAGAGAGTATTATCAGAATCAGCCCAATTTACAAATCGCGGAATTTCCCGCTCCGATCTCCAAATGGTAAATGCTTCCAATAATTTGTGTGCCGCTTGTTTAGAAAAAGATTCTATTTCATTTTTAGTCACCATCCATTTTGCTTTTGAAAGAATAACACTTTTATAGTATACCCTTGGAAAAAAGGCATAATGCAATTCTAGTACACCCCAACTGAAATTATAGATAGGTTTTACACCTTGTGCTTGTAAATCACATAAAAAATGATAAATAGGCAAGGATTTATTGGTATAATTATGAGCGTTTGACAAACAAGGGATTATTTCTTTGTTGTGTTTTTTAGATCGCAAAATAATTTGGTTGTTACTGACAGAAACCATTAAATCATTTATAGCAATGGTATGGCGCTGGCTTACTCCTGAATTGGACAAATAGGCAATTTCATGCTTTCTTAGGACAGGTCTTCTTAATATGTTTCCCGTTCTGGATTCAGGAACATGAACAATCTCTGCGAGAATTTTATCTGGATTCTGTTTTTTCTCTTTCTCGACAATTTCATTTGTCAAATTGTGGATGTCAATGTTTCCATTACAAAAACGACCTAACAATTTTGCCGCACTCACATCTCCAGAAGATTCAATACTGATTTCTTCTTTTTTTAAAAGTTGAATCATTACCGAAAACGTGGCTGGAGATTTATCCCAATTGGCATCAAAATCAGGGAAATCTTTTTCTGAAAGTGTAATTGCTTTCCCTTTCTTAAAAATACATTCTTGTAATTTTTTCTCTAAAAAAAAATCGTAGGATGACCATGGTTGATTTTCTTTATCCTGAATTTCACTTCTGATCGAAAATTTTTCTAAAATATCATGGGTGTCATTCATTTCAGCATTTTGAAGGTAACCAATTCCTGCTTCAGTATCTAAAACCGTTGCCAATGGCATTTCTCGAGATTCATACCTTTTAGTGAATGCTTTTATGAAATTTAATTGATCTAGAGCTTCCTTTTTCTTTTGAATTCCATTCAAAAAACGAATCGCTTGAAATGCATTATTGGAAACTTTTTTACTCAAAGTATTTACCGAAGTGGTCGTGTTTAAATCGGTTTGGAAAAGGTATTTTTCATCATATTCCACACCCATTTTTTGGATTAATCTTTTTATTTCCTGATAGCTATTCTCAGAAGGAACAAGTGTAATATCCAATTCTAAGAACAATTTTTTTATCTTTTTTAAAATTTCATTTTCAGTTTTTAAAATTGGAATTTTATTTAAAATGGTAAAAACGCTGCCCCATTCGTCATTTCCGGTTACCGATGCATCAAGTTCACTTACCAGAAACTGAAAATTGATGAGTTGGTCAATAAACACTTCAGCATCTTCTCTTTCGGAGTCATCGTCAGCAAGAAAAGAAATCATTTCATTAACAGTCATTCCTGATTTGGCTCGGTTCAATACCTCGTTTAACAAAGCTGATTTTCTTAATGCCGAAATACTGTGTTCCCGTTTTGTTTTTACATGCTTGTATTCGATGTATCGGTAAAAATCACCTAGTGCGTAAATGGAAGTATTGGGATAATACGTAAGATAGGGTCTCACCTCTTTTCGTGTAGCAAATTCTTGTACCATCGCGACCCAAAATTGCATGTCAAATTGCGTAAAGCGAGTGAAATTTTGAGGAGATTCTAGTACAATAGTAGTTTCAGAAGCCAAATTGCCCAGCGTACAGCCGGCAAACAATCCGAAAGGAGTGCAACGAGTTGCCATTCTCGCCAAGTATTTCAACAAACTTAGTTCTAAACCATTCTTTTTTTTGATCGAAAGACTATCGGGATTCGCTTTCCATTTGTCTAATGCGGTTAGTAATTCTGGAGAAGCCATTCGGATTGCTTCTCTAATAAAAGGATTTGCAAATAATTGTAATAAGCTTTCCGAAGAATAATTGTCCAATAAATGAAAGTACAAAGACGCTGGAAACAAAGGGGTTCGCAAAACATATTGCGAGAAAGGCTGCACTTTGTAATCGATCATTATCGTTTCTTTTTGCTCACTTTTTCTGCCAGTTGCATCGCATTATATACATTTAAAACTTTTCCTGATTTAGATAATTCCGAAAAGGGAACCATCTTGTCTTTTGTACCCGGAACAATTACTTCTATATCATAAGCAGTTCCCGAATCAAGAATGATTTGTTTTACTTCTTGAACTGTCAATTTAGGATAATAGGACCAGATCAAAGCGGCCGTTCCTGAAACCATTGGTCCTGCCAGAGAAGTACCTGAATCTGACATGTAAGTATTACCGGAAGATGTAGTATAAATTTTATCCCCGGGAGCAAATAAATCTACATTTTGCTTGCCATAATTAGAAAAAGTGGACACAAAAGTACTGTCTAATTTAGAGGAGATAGAACCTACATTGATAAAATTCCCACATACTTCTTTAGAGCCATCAAAATTATTGTCACTTGGATAATACGGATTTTCATCCACGTTAAAATGGTTGTTTCCTGAACAATGAACCAATAATACATTATGTTTTTCGGCATATTTAAAAGCCTCATCCACCCATTCTTTTTGCAGGGAGAATTCTTTACCGAAAGACATGTTGATTACTTTGGCTCCATTATCTACCGCATAATATATCGCCATAGCAATATCTTTATCATGCTCATCTCCAGAAAATGAAGTGTTTAAAGGCATAATTTGCGCTCCCTGCGCAATTCCTTTTATACCTATTTTGTTTTCTCTATTGGCAGCTATAATCCCTGATACTTTCGTACAATGGTCCTGAATAGATCTATACCCAACTTTATTGTTACTAACGTTGTTACTGCCATATCCTTTTTCTAATACTATAGGATTATCGCCTATGGAAATACGTTCGTCAAAATCTACATTTAGGTTCTTATTTACAATAGAGTCTAGTTGTGCTTCATCTTCTTTAATATCCCCCAGCGTTTTTTTGTTATCTTCAACATTAATCATCATATAATAAATTAAAGCCCCTAGATCTTTATCGTCGTTTTCTCGCATTTGTCTATAGGTTTTGCTATTGATTTTATGTTTTTTATACATGCTATCCAATTGTTGATAGGTATAGTCTTCTTTTGGAAAAAAATGTTTTAATGTATCTTTTATTAAAGGGTAATTTTTAACACTATGACGTAAGGAACTTAACCACCTAGTGTAGTATATATTTTCTTTTTCTTGAGTTTTTAATGCTCTTTGGTATTCCCTATATTTGGGTAACTCTTGAGTGGTTATTTGACTTTCTGTTTTGTCTTTAAATGAAGATGCCCAATCTCTTATTAAGCGCACATATTCAAAATTGCCCCAGACTACATAACCCCCGCTTTTAGTTGCAGTGAAGTTCCAACCATTTATATCGTCAACATATCCATTATTGTCATCATCAATGCCATTGTTAGGAATTTCATTAAGATTTGCCCAAATTTGACCTTGTAAATCTTCGTGTTTCAAATCGATTTGAGTATCGATTACTGCAACAATGATATTTTTATTTTTTGCTTGCTTTTTGTTTTGAGTGTACCATTTATCCAAAGAAATTCCGGGTGTTTTATCTAATGAATAATCTTTTTGATACCAATTCTGTAAAGACAGAGAAGTTAATTTATCTTCATGTTTTAGTTGTATTGAAGATGTCTCTGAGTCCTTTGCAGATTTACAGCTTATAAATATTATTATGATTAAAAAACCAATTTTAGAAAGTTTCATATAGATAAATTAAAAAAAAGTTAGGCCGTTCTGGTATTTCCTGAAACAGTCAAATCGGTAATAGTTTTTATATCCTCTCCTGGAGCTAATCCTCCATTAATCAAATGAATATTTTTCAACTTTGCCACTTTCATTTTTTCTAAATCAAATTTTTTACTTGGCTTTTGGTTCTTGTTCGTTTTCATTTTTATAAATTTTAATAGTTACTAAAAGTGCAAATTTATAGTGTCTGGGCCTTACAAATAAAAAAAATGTTTTTTACTTATCGAAATTCCTGAATTACGGCTTTTAAAATACGCTAACTGCTATTAAGTAAACTCTTTATGTTTTATTGAATTCGGTGAGTTCTTTGATGAAGTAAGTTGGTTTTATTCCTGTTTTTTTATAAAAAGCTGCCGAAAAGGACTCTGCACCATTAAATCCAAATTCTTGGGCAAGTGCTTGTACAGTATAATTTCGCAATTTATTGTTTTTTTGAAGCTTGGATAAAGCATAATCAATTCTTAAATCATTAATATATTGAATCATTGTTGTCCGATAAAAAATCACGGAACGTTTATTTTTCTATTTATTTTGGCACTTCACGAGGTTTTAGCCTGCTTTAGCTTGTTTTTGA